>SLIY01000115.1 GCA_007135385.1 Leptolyngbyaceae cyanobacterium CSSed165cm_216 | reverse complement strand
TTATATCCTTCCCCGGGTAGATTAAGTCTCAGCCCCTGGGTAGGAGGCTAAAGCGTAAGTGGTTTATTCCAGCAGATATGGCAATAGTTTTTCTTAGTTTAGGCAGCGCTTTGACGGCCGGACAGCTTGTCTGGCCTTTTAGCTTAGCCCAAATTTTTGACGAGCCCATCACCGATCCGGTCGCCGTCTTTCTGACCATTTTGGCGATTATGTTGGTGGCTCCGCTGCTGGTAGAGCGACTGCGATTGCCGGGCATTATTGGCCTGATTTTGGCCGGGGTGGTGGTGGGGCCTTACGGCCTAGGCATTTTAGAGCGAGACAGCACCATTGTGCTACTGGGCACCGTGGGGCTGCTGTTTCTAATGTTTCTGGGCGGTCTCGAAACCAGCCTGGACGATATTAAACGCAATGCCGACAAGCCGGTTATCTTTGGCCTAGCCACGTTTTTGGTGCCGATGGTACTGGGGACAGGGACGGGAATCGTTCTGGGCTATAGCTTTTGGGCCTCAGTCTTGATTGCCTCCTGCTTTGCCTCCCATACCCTGGTGGCTTTGCCGGTGCTCAACAAGCTGGGTATCATGCGTCATCCAGCCTCGACGGCGACCCTAGGGGCGACTCTAATTACCAATGTGCTAGCCCTGTTGGTGCTGGCGGTTGTCGTCCGGGCCGATGAGGGGGACTTGACCTTAGGATTTTGGTTCTTTTTGATTCCGTCCCTAATTATCTATACCTTTGTTGTTCTGTGGGGGGTACCCAGACTAGGACGCTGGTTTTTTAAGAAATTTGGTCAAGATGAGGGAGCAGAATTTACCTTCGTCCTGGCCGCCCTGTTTGTGGTGTCATACCTGGCCAGCCTGATTGAGATTGAACCCATTGTCGGAGCCTTTTTAGCCGGAGTTGCCATTACCCAAATCATCCCTCGCCTTAGCCCACTGATGAACCGGGTACAGTTTATTGGTAATACGCTGTTTATCCCAATCTTCTTGATTTCGGTGGGCATGCTGGTAGACCCACTGATTTTAGTGCGCGAGCCTGAGTCACTGCTAATTGTGACGGTTATCGTGCTGATAGAAGTGGTCAGTAAGCTTATCGCCGCTTGGGGAACCACCCGCTGGTTCGGTTGGGGCTTCCCCAGTACGATGGTGATGTTTGGTCTATCGGTGGCCCAGGCGGCCTCAACTCTGGCGGCTATTACCATTGCCTTTGATATTGGCCTGGTGGATGAAGTGGTCGTTAACGCCATTATCATGATGATTCTGGTGAGCTGTGTGATGTCTCCCTGGGTGGTGGCTCGCTGGGGACCCCAACTGCAACGTCAGCCTGAACAAACCAGCAAGACTGAGGCAGCATCAGGCACTGAGAAACCAAACGAGCCTGTTTTGGGTAAGCGAATTCTGGTGCCAGTGGCTAACCCCAACACCGAAGATAATCTACTGCAGCTGGCGATCATTTTGACCAAACGAGTCGAAGGTACCCTGTTACCCCTGCATGTGTTGCTTGACCATAAGCAGCCGGTCATGGAGTCGTCCAGAACCAACCAGCAGAGATTGCTAGACACCGCTGAAAATATTGCTGCCGCGGCCGCTATTCCAGTAGAAACCATTGGTCGATTGGATGACTCAATCGAGTGGGGGATTCTGCGGTCTATCCGAGAGCGAGATGCTGATTTGTTGATCTGTGGCTGGAAAGGATTTTCCACCTATCGGGAAAACTTTTTCGGCAGCGTGATCGACACCATTGTGCGATCGGCTCCCGTTCCGGTGTTAGTCAGCCGTTTTCCTCAACCGATTGAAAACACTGAGGATATTTTGTTTGCGATTACCGGTCAGCAGGCTAATATTTCGCAAATTAAAGCCACCCTGACCATTGCCCAGGCACTGGCAGAGGAACTCAAAGCCCCCTTGCAGGTTTTGCAATTTGTGGTCAACTCCCCCCACGACAGCCAGGTAAGGGGGCTGCTGGAACAAGCCAGGGTTAATTTGCAGCCAATTCGGGGTAACCCCGTGCGACGTATTACCGAGGTATTGGCACCCAATAGCCTACTGATTTTGATTGAAAGTACTTACCAGATGGGGCAGCCAGCCCTGGGCCGCGAACCCGAGGCGATCACCCGAGCCAACTGGGAAACCAATATCATTATTGCCAATTTCCCCACGTAAAGGATTCGGATATAACGTCAGCCAGAACCAGATTGGGCAGGGGGAATTCAGGGGTCAGAATTCAGGAGACAGGAGTTAGGAGTCAGAAGGCAGGACTCTTCTAACTCCCTTCTAACGGCTTCCTAGACCTCAGTTCGGGATAACGTCTTTCCCTGCTTGGCAGGGGTGCCCGCAGGGCGGGGTGGGTAAAACCGCTACAGACTATCAGCGGCGTCGGCAAAAACGTAGCGGGTCAGCACCCGCATGGACTCCTGCTGGCGATCCGTGGGGATTGGTTTGCTCCACTCAATTGATTCTGAAAATCCTAAGTGACTCATCTCTAAAATTACTCGGTCCACCGCCACGGGGCGGCCAATGACTAGAATTCGAACTTTATCGCGATCGCCCCCTGAGGTGGGATTGGTTTCATCCTCTGATAAGGCTCTGGCATACAGAAATGTTTTAGGCATAGCTGGTAAAAAATAAAGGGTTCAACATACGTCTACCGTGACGACTCAGGTGAGTATAAACGGTTGAATACCCGTAGGTGTCGTTACCCGACTGTTGTAGGTACACCTATCCCCAGTTTATTCAGACTACTGGTAACCGGTTTGACATCTAAGGGAATTTACGGAGATTTTACGAATGGCGATGACAAGAAAATGACTGAATTTACCCCATCCCGGCCGATAACAGTACCATGAAGCTACAGATCAGCGGTGCCCATAGCGTTGGTCGCTTCATGGGTACTTGTTGAACCAGCGAGTGGGCCAGAGCCATAGGCAGGGGAAGATCCCTTGGCTTATTCTAGGGGGTGCTGGTTAATGGCTTCAGAAGGTGAAAGATAATGGCAGATTGGATACACCGGATCTTAGGGCGAGTGGGGCTAAGGCGATTTCTTGCGGTGGGGTTGGTGCTGGGGCTAACCAGCTGTGCCTTGCCCCAGTTGAAGGCTGAAGATCGTCTGTTTTTGCCGGTAACCGCCGAACTGCTGGATGTGTACAACCTGCCACCCCAGGAGTTTCAAGATACGACGGTGGGAGGGCTCTCAGCTTTGGCCTACGATCGCCAGCGTGACCAGCTCTATGCCCTATCTGACGATCGCGGTCAGTTCGGCCAATCCCGGTTCTACACTCTAACTCTGGAGGTGGGCCTGGATAGCCAGCAACAGCCCCGGTTCAACCAGGTCACCATCACCAACGTCACCCCCCTCAGCGATACCCAGGGTAACCCCTACCCCAGGGGCTACCTAGACCCGGAGGGCATGGCCCTATCCCCCCGGGACACCCTGTATATTGCCAGCGAAGGGGATGTGCGCCAGAATGCCCCTCCCCTAATCGGCGAGTTTGACCGCACCACTGGCCAAATTCTCACCAGCCTGCGGATTCCCGATCGGTTTTTGCCCGACGCCGTTGAGTCCCCGACCCAGGGGGTGCAAAACAACCTCAGCTTCGAGTCGTTGGCGATTAACGCCGCCCCTGGCACGGCGGGCCAAATTGAACCCTTTCGTCTGTTTACCGCCCCCGAGTCGGCCCTGGTACAAGACTATGAAGACGACCCCAGCCAGGCCCTGAATAGTCGCTTTTTACACTACCTGGTAGGCGAAGACCAGGCCACCCTACTGGCCGAATACCGCTACCCCCTGGGCTTAGAACCCAGCGGAGCCGTGGTGAACGGGCTAACTGCTATGGAGGTGATCGACCAGGGGGGACACTTTCTGGCCCTGGAGCGCGCCTTTGGCCTGCGGGGCTTTGCGGTCAAACTGTATCAATTGGCGACTGGTGGGGCCACCGATACCTCGTCTATTCCTAGTTTGCGGGGGGATGTGTCGGGCCTATCACCCATCCGCAAGCAGCTGGTGCTGGACTTTGCCGATACCCCCCTAGAGGTCGACAACCTGGAGGGCATGACCCTGGGGCCCCGCCTGCCGGACGGCAGCCAGAGTGTGCTGATTGTTAGCGATAACAACTTTGAGGCCGATCGCGCTACCCAACTGCTGTTGCTGCGACTGGTAATTTAGTTAATGCCCATGGATATGGCCTCAGACCCACCCCCAGACTTGGCGATCGAGGCGGATGTGACCTCTAAAACCACGCTCGAAGCCTATGCCATTCTAGAAGTCCCCGATGTCTGGATTTGCAACAACGGTAAACTTACGGTTTATCGCCTCGATCACGATGACTATCAGCAGTCTACCGAGAGTACTGTTTTCCCCAATATGCCAATGGCTGAGTTGAGTCCTAGACTGGTCACCCAGGCGTTTGCAACGGGCACCAGCACAATGCGGCGCGACCTCAGACAGCAACTGCAATCGGGCGAAATAGCGCTGGGATGGTCTTTGGGCGACTTGTGTCTAAAGGCTAGGGTGCGGAGCTTCCTGCTAAAGACGCTAACAAGAAAAACCCGACTGCGATCGCAGTCGGGTCCCCTTGTTGTGAGTCAGATGCGAACCAAAGGATTGGGTAGCGATCTATGGTTCTTCTTTATCATGACAACTAATCGCCTTGTCTAGATTAATCGCCGCTTAAAATTACTGAAAATTCGGATCATTGTCCTTGGGCATCACTTCCCGTGTGGAGCGTTCTAACAGGTTGGCCCGCAGATTTTCCCGACGCTGTCGGTTGCGGGCCAACAGATGACGAGCCCGTGCT
>SLIY01000257.1 GCA_007135385.1 Leptolyngbyaceae cyanobacterium CSSed165cm_216 | reverse complement strand
GGGAAACGGATGCTGCCGGGTGATTAATCTCAGGTGGTTACGAATTTTGCGGGCTAGGGTGAGCCCTTTAGCCGGAGTATCTGGCGGTGGTGGCAGAGGTGGCGCCTGCCCTGGTAGAGAGGGCGGGAGGTCTGGGGCGATCGCGATCGATTGGCCAGCAGCATCTTGGTTAAATACCCCGGGTAACAGAGCCGATACCGCCAGTTCTAGCTCACTAATGTAGTGGGGATAGTGGCGAATGCTGGACATCAGACTGAGTAGCCGGGCCAGTTCCGTCTGCACCTGGGGCGGCACCGTTTGGCGGCTGAGACACTGTTCCACCTGGTGGGCTAGGCGATTTAGCCGCTGGTGGGCGTCCGCCTCGGTGTGCAGTTTGGCCAACACCTGGACCAATTCCTGGCGGGCTTGATCAGAGAGGCGATCGGACATCAACGCCACCGTCAGCGGCTCGATCAGCAGATCTGGGTTGGTGTATTGGGCCAGGTCAACCGCCAGTCGGTGCAGTTGGGCTTGCACATCGGCATTCAGTTGTTGCCGCTGTACCGCCAATCGCATCCGGCCAACCAGAGCGGTCAGGGCTTGCTGCACCTCCGGCTTCAGGGGGGGATACTGGCTGCCCTGTGCCATGGACTGGTCTGGGGTTGGCGATGGGTAAAACGAGCCATTCCCGAGTTCCCCCTGATCAGGCTGAGTTGCCATGACAATGCCCCACGACTACCGGTCAAGTCTACCGGACAGGTCCTAAAACGGGGGCTACCACAAACAAACTTTGCTGACCGCAATGTTACCGCCAAAGCAGACGGCCACGTCAGAATCGGGATCATGACGACGCTGGCCATAGTCGCCCACATAGTAAAACTGCCCCTGCTCTACCTTGAACTCGGTCGGTAGGGGCTGGGTACAGGTGGTGCAAAACACCAGGTCTGGATCGCGATCGCCCGGTTTCAGATGGGGCAAATTCACATTCCAAAAACAGCCGGGGGGCAGGGGTTGAGTCATCAGGCTGGCAATCACCTGACTGGCCAGACGGCTGGCCCAATCCCAGTCGATGGAGCGGCGGTTTTGGATGTAGTGGGAAATGGCAATGCCGGGTTTGCGCAGCAGGGCGGCCTCCCTCACAGCGGCCACGGTGCCAGAGACATGCAGATCAGCGCCCATATTGCCGCCAGCATTAATCCCCGAAATCACCCAGGTGGCCTCGGGGCAGAGGTGGCACAGGGCTACTCGGGTACAGTCGGCGGGGGTGCCGCCAATGGCAAAGGCGCGATCGCGGCGTTGGTCGATGGCGATCGGCCCGCCTCGATTGATTTGATGGCTACATCCGGACAGGTGTTGGTCAGGGGCCACGACCCAGGGGCTGTGATCAGCTAAAGCAGCTTGCAAGGCAGCTATGCCTGGGGCATCAATGCCATCGTCGTTGGTCAACACTAGGGTCATTGCGGTTAGGGACAGGAGTTAAGATCACCAGTCGATATTAGTCCATCCCCCCTAATCTAATCATCCGAGGCATCCGAGGCTTGCTCTTGCTCGTAAGCCGCTAAAAGTTGAGCCATTTTGCGGCGAATTTTCAAGTGAGGCTCAACCCCTTCATAGGCATAGCGATCGAACCCCCCTTGCTCAACCAACTGCCTCAAATAGTTGACCCGCTCCCCAGGATTGGGGTGCGATGCAAACCACCCCACCCCTCGATTGCCGAACTCTTGCTCTAGGGTCACCATCAGGTTGTGTAATCCATCGGCGGCATAGCCCCCGGTCGCCAGCAGCTTAGTCCCCAACAGGTCGGCCTGGCGCTCCATATCACGGGAATAGCTGGCCACAATCAAGTTAGCAGCAATGTTAGCCACCTCCGGGATGGGAATAAAGGCCGCCAGACTCGCCGTCAGGTTACCCTGGGTCACCATTTGAAACCCATGGGACAGGACCGCATGGGAAATTTCGTGACCGATCAACCCGGCCAATTCCGCCTCTGAATAGGAGCGGGTAATGGCACCAGCGTTAATGAAGACTTTTCCCCCTGGTAGGGCAAAGGCATTAAGGCTGTCGTCCATGATCACTTCAAAGCTGTAATTAAACTCGTCTCGACCGGCCAGAGCCGCTAATTTTTGGCCCATATCGTTAACGTAAGCCCGAATTTCGGGATCTTTGACCATCGGGAGTTGCCGCATCGCCTGTTCCGCCACCTGTTGCCCCAGACCACTTTCCCCCTGCATCAGTAACATGCCAGAGTTAAGGGCGCTAAAGGGGCCGAGCAGCCCACCGGTGAGAATATAGCCCGCAGCGCCAGTAATGATATTAGACACTAGATTGCGGGTCAGGGTCTGGTTCATCTCTCCCCGAAAGCGGTCTAGGTTTTGCCGGGCCAGTTGGGCCATGGCCTCCTGGTCGGGATGGTCAGGGTTGAGTATAGCGAACTGGTTAGCGGTGATGGCCGCTTCAATCCACTGCTCCTGGGCCATCTGCACATCCACCTGGGCCTTCAACAAGTCAGGTTGGTAGGGGTACAGGGTGAGGGCGTCATCCAGCAGGGCAAGGGCCTCCCGAGTCTGCCCCTGATTTACCAGGTAGCGGGCGTACATGGCCTGGCCGGGCAAAAACTCCGGATAGTCTTTAACCAGCAGTTCCAGGGGCACCCGCACTCGGTTGGTAAATCCAGAGTCAGCCCCCGCCTGGGCTTCTCGCCAGTAGACCCGCCCCGCTGGGGGCAGATCCTCCGGGTCGGTCAGGGGAAAAATGCGCCCATTCTCAGGATCTTCCGCCAACCAGGTGGCGTCTTTAGCCAGGCCATAGAGGGTAGCCGCCGCCGCCTTGTCGCCCGCCAGGTAACGTTGGTCCCCCGCCATCAGCAGCTGACTCCGTCGGACCTGGTCTGGCTCCAGATCATCCAGCAAGGAGTTGGTCTCGGCTTCAGGGGAGGCGGCGTCATCCTCATCCGTTGGTCCAGCGTCAGGGGTTGCCGTGTCAGCGGCTGGGTCTTCCGGGCTACCAGCCGGGGACGGGTCAATAGGCACAACCGGGGGCAGCCGCAGGGTGCCGTCAGGGGGATCTAAGTCAGGGGTGGGCAGCACCCGCTCAGGGGCTGAGGCTGGCTCCCCATCCCCTGGCTCTAGAGAGGGCTCAGAATTGTCATCGGTGGATTCTCCATTCCCCAGGACCGGCTCAGTTGCTGCCGACTCGGCCCTGAGGCCTCCATTCGGGGCTTGAGCCAGCCCTGGTGGCACGCTCCATAGCAGCCCCTGGCCACCCAAAAGCGCCACTAAACAACTCACTAGCAACGTCGACAGGAATCGCTTTGGTGCTCTCACGGGTGCCTCCTTGACCTGGGCTTGTTCACCTGACTTTCCCGAATCCGTGGCGATGTGGTCGCCGTAGCCTTGGGGGCTGGGGTCGCTGGTTACGGGAAATAGTGGCCAGCCTATCCGATTTTGTTTCGGGAATACTGACATCCTGACAAATGCTTTGCCAAGGCAGGATCGCTGATCCTATAATTTTTGTTAAGCAAATAGTATTGTGATTTAAGCACCTTAGCGAGACCCCAATGACCGTGGAAACCATTCAGCCCTGGCTTAACTTTGTTCATCCGATTGTCATGTGGCTGCTGCTGGCTACAACCCTTTACGCCCTGTATCTGGGAATTCAGGCCCGCAGAACCCGCCTGGCCGACGCTGAAACCCGCAAGCAACTCATTAAGGGCAAGTTTGCTGTGAAGCATCACCAGGTGGGTTCTATCTTGTTGGCGATTATGGTGTTTGGCACCGTTGGCGGCATGGGGGCCACCTATCTGGAGGCGGGCAAGCTGTTTGTCGGTCCCCACTTGTTGGTGGGGCTCTGCATGGCGACCCTAATTGCCACGTCAGCCGCCCTGGTGCCCTTTATGCAGAAAGGCAGCGAGACGGCTCGGCTGACCCATATTACCCTGAATGTCGTGCTGACTGGGCTATTTGGCTGGCAGGCGTTGACCGGTATGCAGATTGTGCAGCGGCTGTTGTCTGATCTGTAGACTGAAGGAATAGGCCCTTTCTGTCCTAATCTTCAACCCGGTAGCCAAAATCCTCCAGGCGGCTGCGGGATTGACGCCACTTGGGCACCACCTTCACAAACAGCTCTAGGTAGACTTGGCCCATCACCAGCTTTTGAATCTGCTGACGGGCATCAGAGCCAATGGTCTTCAGCATGCTGCCTTTTTTGCCGATCAGGATGCCCTTTTGGGAGTCCCGCTCCACATGGATGGTGGCCAGAATGCGGGTGATGTGGGGGTCTTCTTCCACCCGATCAATGGCGATCGCCACAGAATGGGGCACCTCTTCGCGGGTATTGAGCAAGATCTGCTCCCGAATTAACTCTCCCATGATGAACCGCTCCGGCTGGTCGGTGACCAGGTCTGGTGGGTAGTAGTAGGGGCCGGGGTCGAGTTGATCGATCAGCGTCTGTAGCAGGGTGTCCAGGCCAGTTTCGTCCAGGGCCGAAAATTTCACCAGGGGCCAACCCTGGGCATCAGCTAGGGTCTGGTAGCTGGCATCGAGGTCAGCAAAGGCTTGGGGCTGCTGGTCAATTTTGTTGATGCCCAAAATCACCGGCCGTTGGCTTTGGGTTAGCAGTTCAGCCACAAATTGGTCTCCCCGCCCGGCCTCGGCACTGCCATCCACCACAAACAGGGTGGCATCCACCGAGTCGATGGCCATGCGGGCATTTTTCACCAGAATTTTCCCCAACTCATGGTGGGGCTTATGGATGCCGGGGGTATCCACAAAAATAATTTGGGCCTGGTCCGTGGACAAAATGCCCCGCAGCCGGTTGCGGGTGGTTTGGGCGGTGGGGG
>SLIY01000268.1 GCA_007135385.1 Leptolyngbyaceae cyanobacterium CSSed165cm_216 | reverse complement strand
CATAATCCATGATTTTGGCAATAGATGCCTCCCCTTCACGCTGGGAGACCACCACAAGGTCTAACTTTTGGGCCTTGGCTCTTTTCAGCGCCTCTTGAGTATCGATCAGGCCACAGTTTTCGCCGGTCTGGTCGATTAATACCACTTCAGAGTCAGCGATATGGCGGTTAACTAAAGGCTTCTGTTTCTTAGCGATAGGACAAAACTCTCAATTCTACAATCACGCTGTGGTTTGATCTCTAATTGACTGACTACCTGTCCACCACGCTTTCACCAGAAGAATGGCGTAGGAGGTCTTAAAGACATGATCAGAGTTCTACAACATGTTCCCACAGTATATGCCAATACTCTCCCGGACACATCCCCCTCTGGATAGGGCTCTGGGAAAATCGCTAATCAAGTCGTAGCATTCGCCCTGAATCCTTAACTTAGATTAAACCGTATCCTAGGCTACAAATTCCGATCCTTCCTTTTGATCTGATCTGATTAGATTGATTTGATCAGACATTCGATTAGAGTAAAAGACCATCCCCAGCTGTATGTAAGGTTCTCTGGCTTATGGATAGTGCTTCGCCCACCGATGTTGCTGTGGCTACCGCCCTGGCCAAGGCCCGTACCGCCACTGATGTTGACAGCATTAAGCGAGCGTTTTTGAACAATTTGTTCTACGTACAGGGCAAGCCCGTTTCCCTGGCCACCCAACACGACTATTACATGGCTCTGGCCTATCTGGTGCGCGATCGCATGTTGCACCGCTGGAACGGCACCGCCGAAGCCTATACCCAGCACAAGGCCCGTACCGTCTGCTATCTGTCTGCCGAGTTTTTGATGGGGCCACACCTGGGCAATAACTTGATCAACATGGGTATTTTGGACCAGGTGAAGCAGGCGATGGCGGAACTGGGGCTCGACTTTGACGAGTTGTTGGCCCAGGAAGAAGAGCCCGGCCTGGGTAATGGTGGCCTGGGGCGACTGGCCGCCTGCTACCTCGATTCCCTGGCCTCCCTGGAAATTCCGTCGGTGGGCTACGGCATTCGCTATGAGTTCGGTATTTTTGAGCAGGGGCTACGGGATGGCTGGCAGGTGGAGCGCACCGATAAGTGGCTGCGCTATGGCAACCCCTGGGAAATTTCCCGCCCGGAATGGTCGGTGGAGGTCAAGTTTGGCGGCCATACCGAAACCTATACGGATGCTAGCGATCGCTATCGGGTGCATTGGGTGCCCGATAGCGAAGTTTTGGGTGTCCCCTACGACACCCCGATTCTCGGCTACCAGGTGAACACTGCCAACACCCTGCGCCTGTGGAAGGCGGAGGCGATCGAATCCTTTGACTTTGAGGTGTTTAACCAAGGCAACTACTACGGTGCCGTGGAAAAGAAAGTTGCCTCGGAGAATATCTCAAAGGTGCTTTACCCTAACGACGAAAAAATCGAGGGGAAGCAACTGCGCCTAGAGCAACAATTTTTCTTTGTGTCGTGCTCTTTGCAAGATATGTTTCGCATTCTGCATGGCCAGGGTTTGGCCGTGGAGCAATTCCATGAAAAGTTTGCGATTCAGCTGAATGACACCCACCCAGCGATCGCGGCGGCTGAGCTCATGCGACTCTTGCTAGATGAGTATGGCCTAGACTGGGCGATCGCCTGGGAAATCACCCAAAAAACCCTGGCCTATACCAACCATACTCTCCTGCCAGAAGCTCTGGAAAAGTGGCCCATCAGCCTGTTTGGTAGGCTGATGCCCCGCCATCTAGAGATTATTTTTGAAATTAACAGCCGCTTCCTGGACCTGGTACGGATGAAGTTTCCCAAGGATGCCGACCGACTGGCCCGCATGTCTTTGATTGACGAAACCGGCGAGCGCTATGTGCGCATGGCCAACTTGGCCTGCGTCAGCAGCCACACGATTAACGGGGTCGCGGCCCTCCACACCGACCTGCTGAAGCAAACGGTGCTGCGCGATTTCTACGAGCTATTTCCAGAAAAGTTTTGCAACAAGACCAACGGCGTCACCCCCCGCCGCTGGATGGTGCTGAGTAACCCTCGCCTCAGCACCATGGTCAGTAGCCGCATCGGCGATCGCTGGATCAAGCACCTGGACGAACTGCAACAGCTGGAACCCCTGGCCAACGACAGCGGCTTTCGGGAGGAGTGGCGCGGCATTAAGCAGGCGATTAAACGAGATATGGCCAGCCGCATTCACCAGCAATTTGGCCTGCTGGTGGACCCCGCCTCTATCTTTGATGTGCAGATAAAACGCATCCACGAGTACAAGCGTCAGCACCTGAACGTGCTGCACATCGTCACCCTGTACAGTCAGCTAAAGCAAAACCCCAACCTCGACGTTACTCCCCGCACCTTTATCTTCGGCGGCAAAGCCGCCCCTGGTTACGCCATGGCCAAGCTGATGATCAAGCTGATCACTGCCGTGGGGGAGATGGTCAACAAAGACCCTGACCTGCGCAACCGCTTGAAGGTGGTCTTTTTGCCCAACTATAACGTCACCAACAGCCAACGTATCTATCCTGCCTCTGACTTGTCGGAGCAAATTTCCACCGCTGGGTTCGAAGCCTCGGGTACCGGCAACATGAAGTTTGCCATGAACGGCGCCCTGACCATCGGCACATTAGACGGGGCCAACATTGAAATCCGGGATGCCGTGGGGGCCGACAACTTCTTTCTGTTTGGCCTCACCGCCGACCAGGTGGTAGACCTCAAGGCGAAAGGCTACGACCCCTACCATTACTACTGCACTAACCCCCCTGCTCAAGGACGCCATTGATTTGATTGCCTCGGGCCATTTTTCCCAGGGTAATGGGGAGTTGTTTAAGCCCCTGCTGGATAAGCTGCTGTACCATGACCCGTTCATGCTGTTGGCCGACTACCAGGCTTACATCGACTGCCAGAATCTGGTGGGCCAAGCCTACGGCGACCCAGACCACTGGACCCATATGGCCATTCTCAACTCGGTGCGGATGGGCCAATTTTCGTCGGATCGATCAATTCGCGAATATTGCGATCAGATCTGGAAAGTAGCCCCCTTTGAGGTCAACCTGCAAGGCTACGATGGCGGTGAGGATAGCCCAGAGAACCAACTCACCTGTAAGCTGGGCTGATGCGATTATTCTCTGTAGCTCTATGGCGTAAGTCGATCAACTTGCCTTTGGTATTCTAGCGGCCTGTCAAGGCTAAAAATTAGGGTAGGTGCTTTGCAAAAGCCTTTTGTCTTCAGCGAGGTTGCCTCAATAAAGCAAAACTGCTCGTCCCCTCCCTGGGCGGGGTGCCCGGAGGGCGGGGTGGGTCGCTTCGTGGTTGAGTTGACCCACCCCTACCTACTTCGACAGGCTTAGCACAGGCCTCCAAAGGAGGGGATTTCGGATCTTAATGACGCCAACTCTCTACAGCTGTCAACCCTAAACTTAAAACTTGACGCTATTCTAGCGGCAAGCCCGCTTAATCTGCTGTAGGCTCTAAGATCGTTACTACTCCTTTGCCCAGGTTGCCGTGGCCCACGTTGCAATTGAAAATGTCTACAAAACTTTCCTGAGGTCTCATTCATCCCGTGAGGCGGATCAGCTGCTGACGGAAACCCCAGCCTCCCCATCTGACCATGACGGGATGGCGGTCCTGAAGCGGATTAACCTCACGGTCAAGGACGGCGAGTTTATGGTGCTGGTGGGGCCGTCGGGGTGTGGCAAGAGCACCTTGCTACGGTTAATTTCTGGGTTAGAGAGCATTACTGGCGGCAACATTTGGGTGGGCGATCGCAAAGTCAACCATCTGCCCCCCAAACAACGGGATACCGCCATGGTGTTCCAAAGCTATGCCCTGTACCCCCACCTGACGGTGTACAACAACCTGGCCTTTGGCCTACGCCGGATGGGGGCCGACCTGGGCCAGACGATGCCAGAGCTAGCCACTGGGGAAAAGCCCTTGCCTGTCAGCGACTCTGCTGCCAATCAGGAACTAGAACGGCTGCTGCTGGAAAGCCGCTGGTGGGAAAAACCACTGGTGTCCCTCACCCGGCGGTTGCCCCCCGGCCTCCGTTACATGTCCGAGGCCGAGCGATTGATTGACGAGCGCGTCAGGGCGGTGGCCAAAATGCTACAAATCGATCCCTGGCTGAACCGCTACCCGCGCCAGCTATCGGGGGGGCAAAAGCAACGGGTAGCCCTGGGGCGAGCCATGGCGCGCAACCCCCAGGTGTTTTTGATGGATGAACCCCTGTCTAACCTAGACGCCAAGCTGCGCCTGGAAACTCGGGCTCAAATCGTCAATTTGCAGCGGCAGTTGGGTATTACCACTATCTATGTCACCCATGATCAGGTGGAAGCCATGACCATGGGCCACCGGATCGCCGTGATGAACCAGGGACAAATTCAGCAGGTGGCCCCACCCCTCGATTTGTACAACCGCCCGGCTACCTTGTTTGTGGCCGAGTTTATTGGTTCCCCAGCCATGAACTTTATTCCCGTCCAGGTGCAGGCCCCTTACCTGGTGACCCATGCCGAATTTCGGCTGGCCCTGCTCAGTGATTGGGACGATCGGCTGCACCCCTACGATGGCCAAACCGTGCTGTTAGGCATTCGCCCTGAGCATTTGAGTTTGGCCCTGCCAGCCCCCAAAAATATTTGTGGCCGAGTGACCCATCTAGAAGCCTTGGGCAGTGAAACGTACTTGACGGTAACCACCGATAGTCTCTGCCTGCAAGCTAAAATTCCCCCCGATCCAGTGGTGCGGATTGGCGATCAGGTGTGGCTGGCGATCGCCCCTGAGAAAGTCCACCTGTTTGACCCGGTGAGCGAGCGATCGCTGATGGAGCCCT
>SLIY01000047.1 GCA_007135385.1 Leptolyngbyaceae cyanobacterium CSSed165cm_216 | reverse complement strand
GGGAGGTGGGGAGGTGGGGAGGTGGGGTGGTGGGGAGTGGGGCTGCACTGCGATGCGCCTGGGCAGGTGAGGGAATGGGTTCGCCACCGTTGGGCAAGCGCACCCCAACCAGTTCTAACTCAATGGTGGAGACCCCTTGCCACTCGTTTTGCTTCAACTTGTAGGCCAGGTCCACCCGGCTAGGTAAGGGGTAGTAGTCGCCCCACCGCCAGGCGATCGCTTTGATGCTGGTATTGCCCTGACTGACTAGCAGCTTCAGGTGGTCCCGGTTGCGACCGACGGTTTGCTGCTCTAGCACCTGCACATTGGGGGTCCAAAACACCGGATCAGGATTTTCAATGCCGCAGGGGTGCAGATGGTCGATTTGGTCATAGAGGGCTTGGCTGATGTCGTCGAGGCGAGCCTGCACATCAATTTTCACCAGGGGCTTCAACCAGGCGATCTCTAGGGTTTGGCAGGCATAATGAGAAAGACGCATTTGCACCTGTCGCAGGTGCTTCGCCAAAAACGAAAAGCCGCCGGCAGCCCGGTGGCCACCGAATTTCTCCATCAGGTCTTGGCAGCTTTGCAGGGCCTCAAACACATCGAATTCAGGGATGCCCCGAGCCGAGCCACGAATTACTTTTTGCTCCTCGTCTTCGTAGGTGCCGATAAACACGGGTACCCCATAGCGCTCCACCAACCGGGAGGCCACAATCCCAATCACCCCATGGTGCCAATTGGGCTGTACTATCACCAAGACCCGCTCCTGCTGTAGATCCAAAGCACCCAGGTGCTGCTGCTGTTCGCACCAGGCAATCGCCTCTTGTTCAATGGTTTGGCAGAGCTCTTGGCGGGTGGCGTTAATTTGCTCGCACTGCATGGCCCGCTCTAGGGCAACCCCTACGTCATCGGTGGTGAGCAGGTCAATTACAATTTGTGGATCGCTGATCCGGCCAACCGCATTGATCCGCGGTCCTAGACGAAAGCCAATGTGCTCGGGCTTCAGGGGTTTGCTTTGGTCCGCTAAACCCGCCACCTGAATCAGGGCTTGAATCCCAAACAGGCGCGATCGCGGTAGCAACCCCAGCCCCCGTCGCACCCAGCGGCGATTGACGCCGGTCAACGGAGCTAAATCAGCAATGGTGCCGAGGGTGAATAGCTCCAGGAGAGGGCCGGTCAGGTCTTGGGTTTTATCCAGTAGTTGGGCCAAACAAACCGCCAAAATATAGGCCACCCCCACCCCGGCCACCCCCCGGTAGGGGGAGTGGGGCGGTAAAAGCTTAGGATTCAAAATTGCATTTGCCGGAGGCAGTTCTGGGGGAATATCGTGATGGTCAGTCACAATCACCGCTAGCCCCAACTGCCGAGCTAGGGCAATGGGCTCCCGCGCGGCAATTCCATTATCCACGGTCAAAATTAGGCTGACCCCATCCCCGTAACAGGTTTCGACAATGCGGCTGTTAATGCCGTAGCCATCCGTCATGCGACTGGGGATGGTGTAATCTACCTTAGCCCCTAAAATCCGTAGAGCCCGCAGCAGCAGGGCGGTACTGGTCATGCCGTCGGCGTCGTAGTCACCACAAATGGCGATCGCCTGCTGCGTGTCAATCGCCTCCACCAAAAGTTCTAAACTGGCTGCCAGGTCAGGAAACTCCTCCAAAGGGGCTGGCAGTTGCAACCGTTCGGGCTCTAGAAAATCGACCGCTTGCTCTGGGGTAGTCAAACCCCGATTAATCAACACCTGGGTCAGCAGCGGCGACAGCCCCGTCGCCTTGGCCAACTGCCCCGCTAAGCGTGGATCGGCTGGGGGTTGATCCCACCGCTGTCGGGGCAAATTGACCGATGTGGGTTCTGCCCCAGGGAGATCTGAGGTAGAAGCAGTATCGGTCGCCATCGGGTTGGGTTCAGTCACAGGTCAAAAGACTAGATCATGTGCACTTATGATAATCGCCCTTAGCCAAAATTAACCAGGCAATTAGCATCTCGGCATCCACCTTTTGGCGGTACAGGTGCCAATTACAGGCGTCGCAACAGATTAGTGCCGTGGGTATCGGTGCCGCAGGTCATGATCAGTTGGTGCTGATGGGCCAGCGCCTGAATAATCGGTGTCTGTCGCGGGCAGGGGGTCCAAGTACTGGGGTTACCGTAGGCGTAGTACGCCTCTACGCCATCAATGCCCAAGGTGGCCGCCTGGGTCACTAGCACATCTGGAGACAACCGGTAGCGACTGGGATGAGCCAACACAGCCAACCCCCCTGCGGCCTGAATCGCGGCAATTACCACTGCTGCCATTTTGGCCTGTCCCCTAGGGCTATATCCCTGGAGGTATGGGGTCATCGCCTCATGATCAGGGGTAAACCCGTAGCCCAGTAGGTGCACTTCTGTGCCCGCTAGAGTGGCATTAATTTCCACCCCCGTAAATAGACGAGGCACAAGTCCTTCCAGGCGATCGCGCTGCTGGCGCTGGCGTAACGAGGTGGGGTTACGCCAGCGCCAATCTTCTAGCCAAGCTTTGGCTTGATGAAACCCCTTGATGTTGTGATGGTCAGTAATCGCGAATCCCCGCAACCCAATCGCAATCACCTGGTCCATCAGGGACGCAGGAGTTAATTTGCCATCAGAACACACCGTATGCATGTGAAAGTTATAGGTGTGAGGGCAACTGGTGGCGTCTAGGTTGGTAAAAATATGCCTCAATAGGTCAGCGTCCCGGGTTACAGAACGCTGGTTTAAGGAGGTGAGGCTGGACGAGACAACCATGACTGCTCTAGGGTGAATTGTTTCCTTTACTTAATATAAACCTCATTTCCTTAACCCTACTGAAAAGATCAAGGCAGAGGTGTTCGTTGTAGACGGTTTAGCGTAGAGATGAGTGAACCTCCGGCAATTTTGTCCCATGACAGTCCAGGCTTTCATTTAGCTAAAACTTGGCAACGTGAACCCAAAGCGGAGATCGATCCAGTGGTTTGGGCGGCTCACTATTTACAAGCTCTGCGAGATCTGGCTGTACAAGCTGACTGGATTACCCTAGACGATGGAGCCACACCACCCACCGCCGCCTTAATCGGCATCGGGCAGCATGTTCATGCCATTAACTGCCAGCTCGATCGGATCTTGCAGCATTTTTTAGCCTGCTTCGAGATCGCTCAACAGCCGCATGTGCAAGTTTTTGCCGCCCCGATTATGGCCAAAGCCGGGATAGACGGATTTTGTAATTTCCAGCATCATCCCATCACCTTGATGATCGATCCCAGCCGAATACTAGCGGCAGATTGGCCTCACCTGGTAGCCCATGAACTGGCTCATGGTATAGCGCGCAGCGGCGGTCATGGTCGTCGCTTTAAGCAAGCTTTGGACCATCTTTGCTTAGCCCACGATTTACCCTTAGCCCCAGACAATAGTCTGGAAACCAATGTTTTGCGGTACTGGCCCCCTTGTCGTAAAAACCCTAGCCGCGATCGCTTTTGGTTGGAACTCGGTCATTTAGGACCGCTTCACATGAATCAACCAACCCTGGCTGACACCTGATCTCTGCCGAAGCTACCCCCATGGCATCGCCGCAGATGGCATTACTGAATAGTTTCCCCCCCATTGAATGGGAGAATGGGAGAAATGCTATTTCCATGACGACTATGAAACGTTTAATTGCCCTCTTCGGTCTGGTCATTCTACTGTGGTTTGCCCAGGGGAACGAAGCCAGGGCTGCCATGGCAGACGATGTCCAAAAGCTGCTGGATACCAAAGACTGCCCCGTCTGCATATTAAGTGAGGCCGATTTACGCAACGCTGATTTAGCGGGGGCGAACCTCAAAATTGCTGTGCTGCTCAAGGCTAACTTAGCGGGGGCAAACCTCAGTAGGGCCAATTTGATCCTCAGTGACTTAGAAGCGGCTAATCTGCAAGGGGCTCAATTGAAACAAGCCCAAATGAATGGTGCTAACCTACTCAACGCGAACTTGTCCGGGGCCGACTTGACCGAGACCGAACTCACCCAAGCCAACCTTGAGGATGCCGACATCTCAGGGGCTAACCTAGAAGGGGCGATCATGCTCAGCGTTACCCTAGGGGAAGCTAATCTCAAAGACACCAATCTCAAAGGAGCTAATCTGCGAGGGGTTAACCGTAGTATGGCGTTGTTTTGCCATACCATCATGCCTGATGGGGCGATTGAAAACCGGGACTGCTAGTGGTCTATATCCCAGGATTCCTAGGCTGATTGGCCATAAATTTTGGGGCATCCCAGGGCAGAACTCTGGGATCTGTACCGGTGTTTTAGGGCAACTGTTGACCATCTTTGCCATAGGCTTGCCAGGCCAAATCGACTAGGCCATTGACAATGGCAGCGGCGACCACAGCACTGCCCTTACGATTGTTAATCCGGACATGGGGAATCATGGCATCCTGCAAACGCTCCTTCAGGGCAACGATATCCACGAATCCAGCCGGGGTGGCGATCACCAAGGCTGGGCGCACCCGCTCCGTTTCAATCAGGTCAATTAAGCTGGCTAGAGCAGCTTCAGAGCTACCAATCACGAAAATACCCTCGGGATACCGCTGGGCTAACGTCTCAATCCCCCAAGCTGCCTGGCTTTTACCCTTTTGAGGTCGAGTCAGGGCATCCATACTGCAATATACTGGATTGGCAAAGGTCGCTTGGATGGCCGGGGTAATGCCCACTTGCACCATAGGCACATCCACAATAATAGTTGTACGGGCCGCTAGGGCGGCAGCCCCAGACTGCAAGGCCTGATCCGAAAAGTGAATTTGGCGGGCGTAGTCAAATTCAGCGGTGGCATAAATCACCCGACGCACAATTTCATACTCTGAAGGCGAAAAGCTGTGATCGC
>SLIY01000198.1 GCA_007135385.1 Leptolyngbyaceae cyanobacterium CSSed165cm_216 | reverse complement strand
ATTAATCTTATCTGTGTAGATAGATTTAGGTTCTGGTTCCTGGAGAGACCTATGCATCGGGCCAAAATTAGCTAAGATCCGTTTTAGCTCAAGGGTAATTTAGATTCGGGTCATGTTTTACTTGGGTTATCCAGGCCCACAGTACCTGCTAGCCCGGCCTACGAACTGAACAAAGCCCTATTATCGGCTCTTGGAGCCCAGCGCATCGGTTCCGACCTTCAGGGCTTGGGTGGCCTATGGGCCCGGTTGACTATGGCTTGACTGACTATTGAAATTATTACGTTTTTAAGCGACGAGGACCACCAGCGTGCTGTATCTTGCAGAAGTCCAAAAAAAGTCAGGATTTATTGGTACTGGCAAACCTGAGTTTAAGTTACTGGCTTGCCAGCGCAGCGAGCATAGCTGGAGCGCCGTCACTGGTGATGAAACCTTAGCCGCTCCTGATGATGCCTCCTACAATGCTGGGGCTCTAGTGATGGTAGAGGTGAGTGGTGGCCGTCAGGTCCAACGTCACTATGAGGCGGGGCGGACGCTGACTAGCATTCTGCAGAACTTTTCTAACCTGAGTAAGAAATCGAAAACCCAGGAAGAAGAAATTGAGCAGTGGAAGCAGTCTTTGACCTTCCAAAGCCAAGAGCTGAATCGCCGGGAACTGGAGATTGAAACCCGCCAGGAACAATTAGAACAAGCAGAAGCCGACTTTGAGCAGCTAGACGGCCAGCGGCAGGAATTGGAGCAACTGCGCCAAACCCTAGAGCAACAGCAGGCTGAGCTCGATCGCAAAAATCAAGACCTCGAGGGAGCCTGGGCTCACCTCAATGGCGAGATGCGGCGGCTGGACGAGCTGAAAACTGATATGGGTCCTGGAACTGGTCTTGCCCCTGGGCAGATTGACCAAATCCAGGTCGCCCTTAACCGCCTAACTGAGACCGTGATGCCGATGGAAGGGCTGCGGGAGCCCCTCACCCACGCCAATGATGGCCTCACGTATCATCAAGGGCTGCTAGGGGACTATCGCCAGTCCTTGGAGAGCCAGCGTCAAGAGCTTGATCAGCGCCAACAGGAGTTGGATCAACAGTTGGCTCAGCTGCAGCAGCAGTGGGCTGACTGGCACCAGGCCGAGGCGACCTTAAACGCCAAAAAAGAAGATCTAAATCTGCGCCAGCAGACCATTAAAGCCCAACAAGACCAGCTGCAAGCCCTCTCAGACACGCTCCACATTCAGGGGAATTTGCACCAAAAGTTATACGACCTGCTCAACACCTCTGATAAGGTGCGTTTAAGCAAGAAGGTGGACGTGGCTTCCTTAGAGGCGATGGATTTAGATACCCTGCAGACCTTGGTCGCAGACTTAGAAAAAGATATGGAAAAGGTGTCTCGGTTTGTGTCCGACCAAGAAGAGGAACTGGCCCTAGAAAAGCAAGCCATGGACGATATCAAGGCCAAGATTGAGCAGGCCAACGAGTTTGAGCGCCTGGAACTGGAAACGGAGTTGGCCGAAGAGGACGATCGCTACCAAATGTTGAATGAAACTCTGGTAGGACAGCGGCGTAACCTGCTGGAACGAGAAGAAGTGCTGAGCCAGCACCAGGCTGTGCTGCGGCGACGGCAGGGGTTAGTGGTGGAAGAAACGCCGGTTAATGCTGTTGATCTAGAGCCCATCCTCAACAGTGTGGACGAGCAACGGCAGCAAACCCTAGATGCCATTAGTGCCCTAGAGACGGCCATGAAGCAGGCCCAAGAGGACGTGAGCCAATTGAAGCAAGAGATTGATGCCGATGACCAGCAGCTGGCGATTCAACGGGCCGAGGTGGAGGCCTTTGACCATCAGGTGCGGCAACAACAGCTTGATCTGGCCGGGCTACGGGGTAAGCTAAGCATCTACGAAGGCCTGCTGAACCCGACCCAAGATAGTGTGAATGGTATGAGGCAATCCCTTGATCGCCTGGCTGATGGAGTGGCTAAGTTGCAGGAGGTGAACGACTATCAACTCCAGGCGATCGCCGAGCTACGCCAAGCGGTACACAATGCCACCAACTCGGCTGCACCAATGGCGGCGTCATAACCTCATGAACACCTCGGCAATTGTGCCTAAAATGTTACAGTGCCTCGGTACCCTGCTGCGATCGCCTACCCTATGATTTGGATCAACGAACAAATCGATCCCTCTGGTTTAATTTACGCTTGCATTGCCTGCTGTGATCAGGCCCAGGCTCAGGCCTGTCACCAATCCTTTCGAGAAAACTTAACCGATGACCAGATCCAAGCAGGTTGGGTCGCCCAGCTACGCACCGTTGACAGCTGGGACCAGGTGCCTGTGAATGCCCTGAAGTTGAGCTATTAGCAGTTAGCCGTGATTAGTCTGCCCCCTGCACCATGAGTATTGGCTGGTCAAAAGATGACTATTTTGGCTGAGGGGGTCAGATATTAGCTTCCAGGTATGATTATTGGCAGGCTTGGGCCGTATTGTACTAGCGACTCGACTGTCGCCAGCGCCAGCGCTGATCCAACAGCGTTTTACTTAAAACTCTGACTGGAACCTGAGTTTCCCCCGAAAATAAGGCGAAATCCACGGGGCCCCAGGTCTGCTCGGCTTGTTCAGCCAGGGTCAGCAGGCTGGGGTCATTAAGGGCAATGCGATGGTTAAGGCGTAAGGTAATCAGGGGTAAGCCATTGTGGCCAGCCCCAGAGACAATTCCCCAGTCATACTCATCGAGTACCGTCTGAAGCGGCTCGCTGGCGGTATTCCGAAAGGTTTCTAGCTGTAGCTGCTTTTGCCGAAGCTCTTGCAGGAGTTGTTGATTGGTCAGCATCCTTTCCTCTACGTAGTCAAAAACAACGCGCAGCCTTATCACAAGTGTAAACGGCCTGGGGCTGTCTATACCTGAAGACTTTCTGCTATTAAGCCCGATGGATCCGCCGCTACTCAGAGGGGCAGCTAGTGCGATACTACTGGTAATGTAACCCCTATCGGTATAGGCCATTCCTGCCAAGCGTATGCCCAACATTGACTACATCAAACTCGATCAATTCCTGAAGCAGATGCAGATGGTCTCCACGGGCGGACACGCGAAGTTGGTTGTGCAAAATGGTGACGTCAGCGTCAATGGGGAAATCGAAACTCGCCGAGGGCGTAAGTTAGTAACGGGCGATCGCGTCGAGTTTGCCGGCCAGTGCCTGACGGTTGACCTGGCGCAGTTGAAGTAACCTTCTGTGGTTCGGTGATATCCTGGCTTCAGATTTCCCCAATCCGCGAACCGGTTGATCTATCTTTCAAAGATTTACAGATTTATTAAGTCCTGCTCAACTGAGGAGGGTAATCCTAGTCCTGGCTCAATAATCAGGAAGAATAGGGAAAACGGACGATCAACCAAGCCTAAGTCGAGAGGCGGCGTTTTGCCTGTGGGACCACTCCTGTGGGACAACGACAGATCCCGAGTTGGACTTGGTATAGCCAAATTTCTATAGGAAGACCGATGACACTGAGTGATATGCTTAACGACCCCACCACCAAAGCAAGCGTGGTCCAAGCCTGTACCGGACTGATTGATCAGCAGGTGGCCGCCAAAGGTGGAGTGTCTGGGTTGGCGTTCAAAGCTACGTATAGCTTGGTCAAGGGCTTGGGTCCTAGCTATATCCCAGGGGCAATTGATCGATTATTGCCAGATATTGTGACGGCCCTAGAGCCGATGTGGGCTGAGGGCTTGCAAGCGGGTGCTCCAGTCCAGTACTTGCAGCAAAACAGCGATCGCGCCGCCGACCAGGTCTTGAGTGTTACCGACCATAGAATCGCTGGGTCTAACAATGGGGTAGTGCGATCCTCGTACCAGAAGCTGCGCAAGTCGGTAAAAGGGGATGTGGCTGCCGCCGTGCCGGGGTTAGCGAAAATCCTAGATGCCCATGCGCCGGTAGCCTCTTAGAAAGGCGTGAGAAAGGTGTCAGGCTAGTGGTCTATCAAGTTAACGATGTCGGCACTGACAGGGTTCACGGTTCACGGCTAACGGTCTATGATGCACGGCCAGCCGTGAACCCCAGTTCGCAGAACCCGCCATGATCAGATTGACTGAACCCTAATCAGCTGATGGTATTGTACAGCTGCCCCCAGAAGGGTTCGGCAAACTGTGCCAGCCAAGCTTTAACATGGTAGGTGGCCCGGCAATCGTCTTCGTTGTAGCGCAGAATGGCGTCTAGGTAAGTGCGATCGCCGGTTTCGGCCCAGGCATTGTACCAGCAGATTGACTGGGCCCCATTGGCGCCCTCATCCCGCCAGTCAAAGCCCATCCAGCGAGCAATATGTTTGAGGGCATAGCTTTCGATCGGCAGGGTTACCCCCTCCGTAATGCATTTGTGTACATCAAAAAAGCGATCTAGCAGGGCGTTGATATGGCGATTTGGGGTGCCATACAGCTGCCCTAGCTTGCGCACGGTCTGGGCCTCATAGGGACAGAAATGATATATCGGGGCATAGGGATAGGCATGCACCAACTCTAGAAAATCGCGCCAAGCTTGACGCTCTTGGCGATGGGTTTCTGCCAACAGGGCGTGAAAGGTTTCTTCGCCAGTACGGTGGTTAACAGCCAGCACCCCATGCAAATAAATCAGGTTTTGATCGGGAGCTGCCTCGATATCAAAATACAGCTCCACCTCCCCCTCGGGCAGATCTTCAGGCCAGAGGGGAAACCCATGGGGAACATGGGGGGCTGACCGGGGAATTGCTCGATTGTCCAGCATGGCTTGAGCTTGGTGCACCAGCTTTTCAGCCACCTGTTCCCCAAACCCTGGCAAGTGGGCTAAATAGGTGGGATTAGCGGCGGCCAAGGCCGCCACGGTAGTCAAATGGTGCTGCTTTAAGAATT
>SLIY01000226.1 GCA_007135385.1 Leptolyngbyaceae cyanobacterium CSSed165cm_216 | reverse complement strand
TGGGGGCCAATCGACTCCGAAGTGGGGACGCTGGCCATAAAACCGATACTGCCAATAATCGCGCAAAATGCGATCGTGATCAAAGCATAGATTTGTGGGCATGTCCCAAGGGTTATAGGCTTTGACGGATTTGGCATCGTCGGCGGCAACGGGGTCAGCGGTGGCGGTGGCCAGGAACACGACGCTCAGGGTGTGCTTGCGGGGATCGCGGTGGGGGTCAGAGTAGACGGCCAGTTGTTCCACCAAGGTAACCGTGAGGCTGGTTTCTTCCTGGGCTTCTCGGCAGGCGGCAGCCTCTACCGACTCGCCATAGTCCACAAAGCCACCGGGCAGCGCCCAGCCCAGAGGTGGGTTGTGACGCTCGATCAGGACGATGGGCCGCTGGGGCCGATGGAGCAACTCGATAATTAAATCGACCGTAGGAGCGGGGTTGCGGTACTCGACCATGGGTTATGCCGGGTTCTGGGCCAGGGTGTCTTGGAACAGCTGCATCACCTTGTTCCAGGCGTCGCTGGCGGCTTCAGCGTTGTAGCTGGAACGCTGGTCGCAGAAGAAGCCGTGGGTGGCCCCGCTGTAACGGAAGATTTTATGGGGAATTTGGCAATGGGTTAATGCGGCCTCAATTTGATCCACTTCTTGTGGGGGGATGAGGGGGTCTTCGGTACCAAAGAAGCCATAGAGAGTACCGGTGATTTTTGGGGTAAGACAGATGGTGGGGGGGCCGCCACCAGGGGTACTGGAGGTCAGGCCAGCCCCATAAAAGCAGGCGGTAGCCTTGACCTGGGGTAGGGTGGCGGCCAGGTAGGCCACATGACCGCCAAAACAGAAGCCAATGCAGCCGATGCCGGCTTGGGCCACATTGGGGCGGTTGTAAAGGAAGTCGATTGCCCCCTGCATGTCGCTGAGGAGCTCGTCGGCTTTGGTACCCATTTTGTATTGACGACCTAAGTCAAGGTCGGCTTCGCTGTAGCCCACTTCAAACCCAGGGGCCTGGCGGTGGTAAATGTGGGGGGCGATCGCCACGTAGCCGGCTGCGGCAATGCGTTCGGTCACTTCTCGGATATGACTGTTGACCCCAAACACTTCTTGCAGGACGACTACACCGCCAAAGGTGCCCTCCCGAGAGGGCTCAACCAGGTAAGCGGGAATGTCCTGCTGATCGCTGATAATGGTTACGGTTTCGCTACGCACAAGGGAGGTCATAGTCACTAAGACACGCTTATCAAGATGGGCTTCATCCCTTTTACCTTACCGTTGTCGTCAGGGGAATTGTCAAAATTTATTGCGTGGCTCCCCGCTGGTCTGCTGTAATTTAGCGACTTTTAGCCATTCGTCCTAAATTAGCAGTACAACAGGTGTAGTTAACCAGGGAATACTAGGATAATAGTGTCCTAGGCTGATTCCATCGGCAGAATAGTGGTACGCGATCGCAGCCTGGAGGTAGTTTGGTGGTGCAATTTCATATTCAGCCCGATAGCGAGATTCCGGCCTCGACCCAGCTTTATGACCAAATTTGGTTTGCTATCGCCTCACGCCAATATCCCCCCGGCTATCGGCTGCCGAGTACTCGGCAGTTAGCCATGCACACGGGCCTGCACCGCAATACGATCAGCAAGGTGTACCGCCAACTGGAAGATGCTGGTGTGGTGGAAGCTATCCCGGGCTCTGGTATTTATGTGCGGGAGCAGAGCGCCTCTGAAAGTGCCCGCCCCCAGTCCACCCTGTGGAACGAGTTTCCCCAGGCGCGGGAGGTGGTAGAAAATGGTTTGGATGAGCTGCTGCGCCAGGGGTGCTCGCTAAACCAGGCGCGGGAGTTGTTTTTGGCAGAAATTGATTGGCGGCTACGCTGTAGTGCTCGGGTGTTGGTTACCACTCCCAAACAGGATATTGGGGCCGGGGAGCTAATGGTACGAGAGCTGGAAAAGGCGCTGCAAATTCCGGTGCAGCTGGTGCCCTTGGAGGAGCTAGAAACCATCCTGTCCCAGACGCGATCAGGCACTGTGGTCACCAGCCGCTACTTTATTAGCGAAGCAGAGGCGATCGCCGCCCCCAAAGCCGTGCGGGTGATCCCAGTCGATATCTACGACTACAAAAAAGAGCTGGGTCTGCTTAACGACCTACCCAAGGGCACCTGCCTAGGCATGGTCAGCCTCAGTTCCGGCATTTTGCGGGCAGCAGAGGTAATTAGCTATAGCCTGCGGGGGGACGAGATCTTGCTGATGACCGCCCAAACCGACGATGGCTATAAGCTCAATGCCGTGGTCCACAGCGCCCAGACCATTGTGGTGTTTGACGAAGCGAGTTTGCCAACCGTAAAACAGGCGATCGCTGAGGCCAGAGAAGACCTGATTCGTGCCCCCCACCTGATTGTCTGTGATAACTATATTGGCGACAAATCCATCAACCTGTTAAAGCGGGAACTGGGCTTAGACTAACCAAGGACGGTAACCATGACCACCACAACCATGGCTACCACCTCTGAAGATCTGTGGCGCCTACTAAAGGCACGGGCCGCAGCAACACCTACTTGGCATCATCCACCATTTGGATGGTCTTGGCTTCTACAGCCGCAGCCACCTCAGCCAAGGCCGGGTCGGTGGACAGGGAGGCCAGCATGGGAGCCGGCTTGATCAGACCAATTTTGGTTTGCCCATTCTCGGTAAATACAGAGATGCGGCAGGGAAGAGCCATATTCAGCCGCATATCCGCCGCCAGCACTTTGGCGGCCTGTTCTGGGTTACAGACTTCAAACACCTGACACTGTTCAGGGAAATCATGACCTTTGCTGCGCAGGGTGTTACCTAAGTCATGGATATGCAGCACCCCAAACCCATGGTGCTGAACCGCTTTTGCCAAATCAGCGGTGGCCTGATCAAAAGACTTTTCGCTATCAGCAATGTAGTACATACTTCACCTTTCTTTGAGTCAAATATAATTATATAGGAATATAGTTATAAATTCAATAAAGTTTGATCTGTGACATGACCTCTCCTGGGAGGTTGTTTGAAAAAGGTCATCCCAGATATAGCGGTTCCCAATGTGAAACCCACTATATGTCAGGGGTGACATTCAGCAGCCACCCGGTTTCTAGTCGTTCTCTGGCCATTGTCAAGGGGGTAAGTCAGAAATCGGATGACTAGTTTGCTTAGAATGTCCCCCCTAGGGCGGCCACACAGCGATCGCAGATGGCCGGATGTTCCTCGCTCTCCCCCACATGGGTGGAGTAATTCCAGCAGCGGTCGCATTTTTGCCCGTCCGCGTCTACCACCCCAATGCTTAGGGTGTCAGACTCGCTGTGGTACTTGAGGCCCGCCAGGGGAGCGGGGGTGCTCAGCAGTTCCACCTGGGAGACCAGAAACAGGTAGCGTAGCTCATCCACATGGTTGCCGTCTGGAGCCACAGCATCGGTGGGGTTCAGGGCCGCGAGTTGCGATCGCAGCTCCGCATCCGCCACATACAGCAGCGCCTTGGCCTCCAGGGAGGAGCCAATATCCTTAGCACTGCGGGCCTGTTCCAGCACCTTATTCACCTCCTGGCGGATGGTACGCAACTGGCTCCAGCGTTCCACTAGCTTCGGCTGCTGCCACTGGGCATCAAGCTTGGCCCAACCGGCCTGGAACACCGACGGGGTGGGGGTAGGGTAGGGCAGGTTTTGCCAGATGTCTTCGGCCATGTGGGAAAGGACCGGGGCAATCACTTTAGCCAGGTTCTCAATCGCGATCGCCAGTACTGTCTGACAGCTGCGCCGTCGCCCAGAGTCGGCGGCACTGATGTACAGCCGATCTTTAGCCGCATCCAAATAAAAGTTGGACAGATCGACCACACAAAAATTCTGCACCGTCTGGAAGAACCGGAAGAACTGGTAGGTCTCGAAGGCGTCGTTAATTTCCGCAAACACCTCGGTAATCCGGTGCAGCATGTAGCGATCCAGCTCCGGCAGCTGATCGTAAGGCACTGCATCCTGGGCCGGGTCAAAATCGTGCAGGTTACCCAGCAGGAAGCGGGCGGTGTTGCGAATCTTGCGGTACACATCCGCCATCTGCTTCAGAATGGTGCTACCTAGGGGTACGTCGGAGGAATAGTCCACCGAAGACACCCACAGCCGCAGCACATCAGCCCCATAGGGGGGCTCCTGCTTTTGGTTTTTGCCGCCGTTAATCACGATCGCCGGGTCCACCACATTCCCCACCGACTTACTCATTTTGCGACCCTGCTCGTCTAGGGTAAAGCCGTGGGTGAGCACGGATTTGTAGGGGGCATGGCCATTCACCGCCACGCTGGTCAGCAGGCTGGACTGGAACCAGCCCCGGTGCTGGTCCGACCCTTCCAGGTACATGTCAACTGGGTAGTGGAGTTCGTCCCGCTGCTGGGCTACCGCCGCCCAGGAGGAGCCTGAGTCAAACCACACATCCATGGTGTCGGTGCCCTTGCGGTAGGTGCGACCATTACTGCGGTAGGGCTCGGGCAGTAAATCCGCCTCCGGCAGCTCCCACCAGGCATCAGAACCCTTTTCGGCAAAGATCCCCTTGATATGGGCCAGGGTGGCTTCATTCAGCAAGGGTTCGCCAGTTTCCTCGTCGTAGAACACTGGAATCGGCATGCCCCAGGTGCGCTGGCGGGAAATACACCAGTCAGAGCGATCGCCCACCATGGCGGTAATCCGGTTTTCTCCTTGGCCAGGAATCCACTGCACCGCCTTGATCGCCTTCAGAGCCTGGTCCCGGAAGCCCTCGACGGAGGCAAACCACTGTTCTGTGGCCCGATAGATGGTGGGCTTTTTGGTGCGCCAGTCATAGGGATACTTGTGCACATAGGGCTCTTGCTTCAGCAGTGCCCCCGCCTTTTCTAGGGCCTCAATCACCGCCGGGTTGGCATCCTTGAGTACGTTCAGGCCCACAAAGGGACCTGCCTCCTCGGTCATGTCCCCCTTTTCATCCACCGGGCAAAGCACCGGCAGGCCGTAGCGCTGACCCACCTTAAAGTCTTCCTCCCCATGGCCGGGGGCGGTGTGCACCAGGCCAGTGCCCGACTCGGTGGTCACATAGTCGCCGCCAATCAGAATCGAGCTTTGGCGATCGAACAGGGGATGGCGATAGGTGGAGTGCTCTAGATCAGCCCCCTTCAGTTCAGCTTTGACCGTGAGTTCAGAGCCCAGGACGTCAGCCATGCGATCGCACAGATCCTTCGCGATCACCAAATACTTAAACGGCTGAGCCGAGGCCACCTCCACCACTGCATAGGTCAGCTCTGGATTCACCGCCACCCCCAGGTTAGCCGGAATCGTCCAGGGGGTCGTCGTCCAGATCGCCACCCCCAACTCACCCAGATAAGGCTCTAGGGCCTGGGCTGCAGGAGCCGCACTGACCATGGGAAACGCTGCATAGATGCTCGGGGAGGTGTGCCCTTCGGGATACTCCAACTCCGCCTCCGCCAAGGCCGTTTGGGAACTGGGGCTCCAGTGCACTGACTTCAGCCCCCGATAGATGTAGCCCTTCAGATACATCTGGCCAAACACGTCAAGCTGGGCCGCCTCATACTCAGGGGTCAGGGTCAGGTAGGGGTGCTGCCAATCCCCCCAGACCCCATAACGCTTGAAGCTTTCCCGCTGGCGATCTACCGTTTTCAGGGCAAAGGCCCGGGCCTTGTAGCGCAATTTAATCGGCGTCAGGTTAGCTCTGGCCCTGGCATCCATCGCCTGCAGCACCTTCAGCTCGATCGGCAAGCCGTGACAATCCCAGCCCGGCACATAGCGCACCCGGCGACCTTGCAGCAGCTGATACTTATTAATAATGTCCTTCAGGATTTTGTTGAGGGCGTGACCAATATGTAGGTCGCCATTGGCATAGGGCGGCCCATCGTGGAGCACAAACACTTCCCCGGGGTTGGTTGCCGCCAGGGTTTCGTAAATTTGGTTCTCAGCCCAAAACTGCTGTAGCTCTGGCTCGCGCTTGGTAGCGTTAGCCCGCATGTCAAAACGGGTCTGGGGCAGCAGAACGGTGTCTTTGTAGCTTTTAGTGTCAGTCACAGCCGGAGTTTGCCTAAAGGGTAAGAATGGCCCCTGCCATTATCTGAGAAAGCCCAGGTCAATTCAACCGGTGAGGGTTGGCCTAGTACCGGGGGCGCGGTTAGCCATCATTTATATAGGGTAGGCCAGGACCCACGCAATTGTAGAGCCACTTTCACCCGAGATAAAAGCGTAGCAATCGAGTCGTCCGCTGGGGCTTTACTCAGCAACCTTATGCAGGTCTTCTACCCAGCCGCCCCCCTACAATAAAAGCATCTATGCCGTTAGCCTAAACCGTGGATGCCATCGCCCAAAATGCCTACATGTTTCTCAGCTTCAACGGTAGCCAAAGTGGTCAGGCAGCAGCCCGAGCCGCCTGACTGGCAGAGCAGTAGAAGCCCCCAGCCCCAGATCCTGGACTAGGGTTGGGTGAAACGAAGTGGACCCCAACCTACACTGGACATATGTCGGGCCGTCAGAAGCCAAGCTGTGGGGCTTAGGCTTCCATCGCCGCCACGGTCTTAGGTACGGCGGCCGTCAGCACCTCAGGGCCAGTTTCGGTGACCAGCACATCATCTTCAATTCGAATGCCGATGCCTCGCCAGCGATCTTCGATCTGGGGCTGGCCCTCTTCCGGTTCGTAGCTGGGGGAAATGTATATGCCGGGCTCTACCGTCACCACATTGCCCACGGCAAAGGGTTGCCAGGTTTTGTCGGGATTGCGTAACACCCCGACATCGTGTACATCCAGGCCTAAAAAGTGGCCCGTGCCGTGCATGAAGAAGGCTTTATGTTTTTTCTCTTCAATCAGGGTGTCAACCGGCCCCTGCAGCAATCCCAACTCCACCAGTCCAGCGGTAATGGTGCGGGTGGCGGCATCGTGGAACTGGTTAAACGGAGCACCGGGCTGCACCGCCTCAATCGCTTTCAGTTGGGCCTCTAACACCAGTTCGTACAAGATTCGCTGCTCGGCTGTGAACTTACCCCCCACCGGGAAGGTGCGGGTAATGTCGGCATTGTAGTAATCGTAGGCACAGCCAGCGTCAATCAGCAGCAGATCGCCAGCCTGCATTTGCCGGTTATTTTCCACGTAGTGCAAGATGCAAGCATTCTGCCCCGAGGCGACGATGGAGGGATAGGCTGGTCCCAACGCCCCTTCTTTGCGAAAGATATGCTCCATCTCTGCCTGGATTTCGTACTCATACCGGCCTGGGGCCGTGATCGCCCGAGCCTGGTTATGGGCTTTAGCAGAAATCGCGATCGCCCGTCGCAGTAGTTCCAACTCCTCCGCTGACTTCACCCGCCGCAGGCTCTGCAGCAGCAGCCCAGCATCTTCGATCGCCACCGGGCCAGTACCCCGCTTCTGGTAGGTGGCCAACAGCGTTTGCCAGTGGCGCAGCACCCTATTATTCAAGGTCTGATCATGACCCAGGTGATAATACAGGCGATCGGCCTTTTCCAGATATTTGGGTAGGTGCTCGTCCAATTCAGCGATCGGATAGACCTCGTCCGCCCCATAGCGTTCCTTGGCCTGCTCGACCCCGACCCGATAACCCGACCAGGTTTCCTTTTCCTGATCTTTGGGCCGCACAAACAGCACAAATTTATGCTCCTCGTGGTGGGGGGCCAATACCGCCAGCGCCTGGGGCTCGTTAAAGCCAGTCAGGTAATAAAAGTTGCTGTCCTGACGAAATAGATGCTCCACATCATTGTGCATCACGGCCGTGGGGGCACTGGCAAAGATGGCAGTGCCGCTACCGATCAGGTCCATGACCCGTTGACGACGATTGGCGTAGGGAGGCAACATAGGCAAATGGGAGGATGGAGGAATGGGGGATAGGGAGGGTACCTTTGCAGCTAGGGCAGCGGATTTAAAGGTCACACCCACCCATCGTCTAAGCTCTGGGGTATTGATACACCTGGATCCGCATCCCTTCACTGGGCAGATCGTTGGGGCGCACTGACAGAGCACCAGCAGTGGCTCGGGTCACGGGCGTCCCAGGCATTAAGGCTAGAAACTCATCCACCGGATCGAGCTCGCAGCTATCACTGGCGGCGGTGGTCAGGTAGTGGGTGGGGATGACGATTTTGGGCCTGAGTACCTGAACCGCCTGGACCGCTTCTTCGGCGGTATAGGCTTTGGGGCCACCGCCCACGGGCACCAGCATAATGTCGGGACGGCCCAGCAAAATCTGCTCTTCGACTCGCAAAGGGGCAGCAGCACCGCCCATGTGCACCATCGTCACGCCCCCCTGAGTCCATTTCCAGACGGTGTTGTTGCCAAACCGTCGCCCCCCCTGGCGATCGTGGGGGGTAGAAATACCCTGAATCCGCAGATTCTCAAAATCGTAGGTACCAGGGTCGGTCAACACGCGGGGATCCCCCTGAATGTTGCCCAGATAGCCTTCATCAAACAGACGACTGCTGATCATCACAATATCGGCAGGCACCGCTGGATCGGGGAAACCAGCGGTACAGCCCACAGGTCGAAACGGATTCACTAATATCCGCCGCCCGCCGCCAGTAAATAAAAAAGCCGTGTGGCCGAGGCTGCGAATCGTCACCTGGCTAGCTTGGGCCTGGGCTCGCTGCTGACTATCCAATAGCCCTAGGCTGAGGGTGACCCCTAAGCCTGCCCCTGCGTAGCCCAACAGTTTTCGCCGTTTCATGCTGCTTCTCACTCCCACACCGTACGTATAGCCTTTGCTAGCCTAGTGTAGACCTTGAACCGTCCGCCTTTGCCCTTAATTTGGGCCAGCCAGCCAACTGGATAACGTGAGTACCGCCCCTATACCGGCTGAGGACTCAGCTCTGGGCTGGCCTGACCACCGACGATCGCCGCATCGACATCATAGTCTTGGGCTACCAGGCGAGCCGTTATTTTAGCCGACATCATCACACTCGGGGTACCGGCTCCTGGCTGGGTACCCGCGCCCACCAGGTAGAGCCCCTGGATGTCTTCGCTGCGGTTGTGAGGCCGGAAAAAGGCCGACTGCACCAGCAGCGGTTCGAGTCCAAAAGCATTGCCCAGACGAGCCCCCAACTGCTGCTCAAAATAGTCGGGGGTGATGTAGCTTTGGCACACTAGTCGCTCTCTCAGGTTGGGCAGGAAGCCCCGCTCTTCTAAATAGGTAAAGACAGCATCGGCCAGGCGATCGCCCACCTCTGACCAGTTAATGCCCGACTTATTGTTCGGCATGGGCACCAGAGTATAGGCCGTGTGGTGTCCTGGGGGAGCCAAGGACGGATCAGTCAGGGTAGGCAGGTGTAGGTACTGAGAGAAATCCTGAGGGAAAATCTTGCGACCAAAGATATCTTTCAGCAGTTCTTCGTAGCGAGGCCCGAGGATAATGGTGTGGTGACGTAATTTTTCATCTTCATTGCCATCCGCCTTAAAGCCAAAGTAAAGCACAAACACTGACATCGACTGCTGAGCGACTTTAACCCGCAGGTCGCTGTTCCAAAAGCGATATTTAGGGTCAATCAGCTTGCCGTAGGTGGTGGACCAGTCGGCGTTTGAGACCACCACATCGGCATTCAGCACCACGCCATCTCCCAGGGTGACTCCCGTGGTCACTTTCTTACCGTTCTGGCGGGTAACGTTGATCTGGCTGACGGGGGCGTTGTATTTGATTTGCCCCCCCAGATCCTCAAACTTTTTCACAAAGCCTTGCACCAAGGCTCCAGTGCCGCCCATGGCGAAGTGAATACCCCAGGTTTTTTCCACAAAGTGAATCATGGCGTAGATGGCAGGCACCGAGAGGGGGTTGCCGCCCACCAACAGCGGTTCAAAGGTAAATACCTGGCGCAGCTTGTCGCTTTTGAAGTAGCGACTGCTGAAGCGAAACAGATTGCGCACCGCATCGAGTTTGAGCAGATCGGGGGCCACCTTCAGCATGGTCCCCAGATCGCCAAAGTGGGTGTAGCCCAGCTCTAAAAAGCCCCGTTCAAAGATGGCTCGGGACTGCTCATGGAAACGCTCATAGCCCTCTAGATCGCCGGGTTCCCCCAGGGTCAGAATCTGTTCTCGGGTGTGGGCTTCGTCACCGTCGTAGTCGAAGAAGGTGCCGTCATCAAAGTAAATGCGGTAGAAGGGCAGAATGGGCACAATCTGCACGTAGCGACTGGTGTTGGGGCCACCGGATATGCCTTCTTTGATCCGCTTATTTTCATCGACGATAGTGGAGGGGAAGTCGTCGGAGGCCAGGTCGGCGCGATCGCGCTCTAGGGAAAATAGCTCTTCAATAAAGTGGGGCACCGTAATCACCGTGGGACCCATGTCAAAAGTAAAGCCATCCATACGCCGTACATAGGCCCGTCCCCCAGGGGCATCCAAGGCTTCGACGATGGTGGTGTCAAACCCCAGGCTTTGCAGGCGAATGCCCATGGCTAGCCCACCGACCCCTGCCCCAATCACAATTGCCTGCTTCCGGCCCATGGCTGACTCCTGACAGAACTGTTACAAACATTAATATCATGCTCATATTTTACTACTCTCCGCTGACTCTGCCAGGTCTTGAGTCGTCAGATTAGGGAAATTAGCTCCCCCATGGGGAGCTAACGTCAGCCGGAACACTATTGGGTCAGAGGAGTTCAGGAGTCAGGAATCAGAGCTTTCCTAGCTCCTGAACTGCTGGCTTCACGCCGTCACAGGTGCAGGTAGCATGACTAAAAAGTTCCGCAGCAGCTGCTTACCGGCATCGGTCAGAATGCTTTCAGGGTGAAACTGTACCCCCTGCAGGTGGGGGTAATCGCGGTGCTGCACGCCCATAATCGTGCCGTCCTCTACCCAGGCGGTGATCTCTAATACCGCAGGGCAGGTGGGCCGATCAATCACCAGGCTGTGGTAGCGGGTGGCCTGAAAGGGGTTCTCGAGCCCCGCAAACACCCCCTTACCGGTGTGGAACACGGGAGAGGTTTTGCCGTGCATGAGTTCGGCGGCGCGGACTACATTGCCGCCAAACACCTGGCCGATGCTCTGATGGCCTAGGCAGACGCCCAGAATGGGGAGGGTGGGGCCAAGGGTTTGAATGATTTCGAGGGAAACCCCAGAGTCGTCGGGGGTACCCGGGCCGGGAGAAATCACAATGCCGTCAGGCCGAAGCGCACGAATTTCAGCCACTGTGATATCGTCGTTGCGAAACACCTGGAGGTCTGCGGCCACAGGCAACTCGTGCCCTAGCTCTCCCAGGTACTGCACCAGGTTGTAGGTAAAGCTGTCGTAATTATCAATAACCAGAATCATGGGCAATGGCTAAGGGGAAAAACAAGGGCAAAGTAGACAGTCGGCATCGGTCTTGAGTGACCTGACCCAACCCTAGTGCCACCAGGATATGATCAACCCTACCCACGGGCTATCAGGACAGCATATCCCAGAGTTGCACCTGGCCTACCTGCACCTGCACGAGCTGCCACAGGGGTGGCAGCAACAGACAGACGGCCACAGATAGAGACAGCAGGGCCGAAATCAGCACGGCAGCAGCAGCACAGTCTTTAGCGATTTTAGCGAGTTCGTGATAAGTCTGTTGCACCGTCAAGTCTACGACTGACTCTAGGGCCGTGTTGATCAACTCCATGGTCAACACGGCACCACAGGTGAGAATAATCACCGCAATTTCAACTGGGGCTAGGCTAAGGGCGATCGCTAAACTGACTGCTACAGTACCCACTCCCACATGAATCCGAAAATTGCGCTGGGTGCGAAAGGCGTAGGCAATCCCTTGCCAAGCATACTTAAAGCTGGCTAATAAGTTAGTAGCCACTCGCCAAGACAGCGATCGCGCCATCGGCGGTAGGGGCGTTTCAGTGATCTGGGTTACCGACTCAGAATTTTCACTATAGATGGTCATAAATAAAGTTGTCTTTAGGGAAGCACAGGCCATCCCTAGGGAAAGGGTATGGTTTCTCAGGCCCAATTTAGCCTAATTTTCGCCGATTAGCCCAACGGTTTCTAAAAGCGCTGTTTGCTGGTGCAGCATTGCCGCCAGGCTATCGTCGTCAGGGTGGTCCCAACCCAGCAGGTGCAAAAAACCATGGGCTGCCAGCCATACCATTTCCCACCGCAGGGAGTGCCCTGCCGCCTGGGCCTGCCGCTGAGCCGTATCTAAGGAAATAATAATGTCTCCTAGATACAGGGGTTCGCTGGCGAGCAGATCTGTCGCCAGCGGAGAGTCCAGATCCCTGTCCGCGAAAGACAGCACATCGGTGGGCTGGTCAAGCTGGCGAAAGGTGTAGTTAAGAGCGGCGATCGCACTGTCAGTGGTCAATGTCAGGGAAAGTTCGTAGGCATCAATGGGCGATCCAGTTAGAGCCATCTGTTCCGCCCACTGGTCAAACCAGGCTCGCCAGTCAGCCTCAGGGATCATCTCTGCCTGGGGATGGCTGAATTCAAGGGCTAGATCCAGGGAAATCATGATAAACCTAGCGGGTAAGATAGGCCAACCCCACCAGCAGTCCCAGAAGCGCCGTCACCGTCAAGGAAAAGTGGAATAGCGATTTGCCCCCCTTTCGCACCATGTTGCGCATCGCCAATTTAACAAAGCTAGGGGGGGCCTCCGACCCTGGATTAGCCGGATCTGAAGGGTTTGAGGTATCTGTAGAAGTCTGTGGCGTCACGGGATCTACCGCCGAGTTAGGTTGACTCATGGGCTCTATCAACTAAGGGTCTGTTTTACTTTAAACCCTTGTCTTTGTCCCTTACCCCATTTCCCCAATGAACAGACACCCAGGGCTGCCCTTACACCCATCCCCCTCTCCTCAGGGAAGCCGCTTACGAGCTCTGCACAGCTTCGCGTTCCATGTCGCTTGTGAAACGCGTCTACCACCTATCCCCTAGCCGTGGGTTACGGCGGTACCCCGAGCGCCCTGGCAATCGCCCTATCCCCGATCGCCTATCCCCTAGCCGTGGGTTACGGCGGTACCCCGAGCGCCCTGGCAATCGCCCTATCCCCGATCGCCTAACCCCTAGCCGTGGGTTACGGCGGCACCCCGAGCGCCCTGGCAATCGCTCTATCCCCGATCGCCTATCCCCTAGCCGTGGGTTACGGCGGTACCCCGAGCGCCCTGGCAATCGCTCTATCCCCGATCGCCTAACCCACGCTACGACTTCACCTCAAAACTCAAAACTCAAACTTCAAAACTCCCCCATCTCCCCATCTCCCCATCTCCCCATCTCCCCATCTCCCCATCTCCCCACCTCCCCACCTCCCCCACTCCCCTATAATGATCACTACCGTTGATATCCCCATTGATCGTGACTCAGACGCCGCTTTCCCCCCGCCAGACCACGACTACCCGTCCCGATGCCCTAGGCCGCTTTGGCCAATTTGGTGGCAAGTATGTGCCCGAAACCCTGATGCCCGCCCTGAGTGAGCTAGAGCAGGCGTTTTATCAGTATCGCGATCAGGCTGAATTTCAGGCTGAGTTAAATGGTTTACTGAAAGACTATGTGGGCCGGGCCACCCCTCTGTACTTCGCTGAGCGCCTCACCGCCCACTATCGCCGCCCCGATGGCAATGGTCCTGAGATCTATCTGAAGCGCGAAGACCTGAACCACACTGGAGCCCACAAAATCAATAACGCCCTGGGCCAGGTGCTGCTGGCCAAGCGTATGGGCAAGCAGCGGATCATCGCCGAAACTGGGGCCGGACAGCACGGGGTGGCCACCGCCACCGTCTGTGCCCGCTTTGGCCTGCAATGTGTGATTTACATGGGCGTTCAAGATATGGAGCGCCAATCCCTGAACGTGTTTCGCATGCGGCTGATGGGCGCAGAAGTGAGGGGGGTGGTCGCTGGTACGGGCACCCTCAAAGACGCCACCTCGGAAGCAATTCGGGATTGGGTCACCAATGTGGAAACCACCCACTACATCTTGGGCTCCGTAGCGGGGCCTCACCCCTACCCGATGATGGTACGCGACTTCCATGCAGTGATTGGCCAGGAAACCCGCGCCCAGTGTCAGGAGAAATGGGGCGGCTTACCCGATATCTTGATGGCCTGCGTGGGCGGGGGGTCCAATGCCATGGGCCTGTTCCACGAGTTTGTGGAGGATACCAGCGTGCGGATGATTGGCATTGAGGCCGCCGGCAATGGCGTCACCCGTGGCAAACATGCCGCCACCCTCACCGCCGGTCGGGTTGGTGTCTTGCATGGGGCCATGAGCTATCTGCTGCAAGACAGTGACGGTCAGGTGGTAGAAGCCCACTCCATCAGTGCCGGGCTAGACTACCCCGGTGTTGGTCCTGAGCACAGCTTCTTGAAGGATATGGGACGGGCTGAGTACTACAGCGTCACCGACCAGGATGCCCTGGATGCCTTTCAGCAGGTTTCCCGCCTGGAGGGGATTATCCCAGCCCTGGAAACGGCCCATGCCTTTGCCTATCTAGGGACCCTGTGCCCCCAGCTTAGCGGCAACCCCCGGATTGTGATTAACTCCTCGGGGCGGGGCGATAAAGATGTGAACACCGTGGCCAAGGCCTTGGGTGATTTAGGGTAATGCCATGACCACAGATCTCCAGTCAACGTTGCAATCCCTTTATGAGGCGGATTATCAGCTTTGGCTGGAGGAAACTGTGGCGCTGTTGCGGCGCCAGGATTTTAACCAGCTTGATCTAGAGAACCTAATTGAGGAAATTGAAAGCTTGGGCAGAAGCGATAAACATGCGATTAGTCGCTATCTCATGCGCCTGTGTGAGCACCTGCTCAATCTAGCCTACTGGAAGAGTGAGCGCCATCTCTGCTTCAGGGGTTGGAACGTGGAGGTGACCAACTTTCGCTTGCAAATCCAAGACCGGCTGGAAGCCAGCCCTAGTCTGAAACGGTTTTTGCAAGACAGTTTTCTGAAGCAATACCAAAACGGCAGAACCTTGTTCCTGAAAGCGAGTGGAGTCAATCCAGCTCACATTCCGGAAACTCCAGACTTTACCTTAGAGCAAGCTCTGGATCAGAACTGGTTGCCGTGGCAGCCCGCATAACCGGACCTAAAGGCTCGGCGGAGGGTTTAATAGGACTCTGTACCTAAAGGATTGTGTTATGGCTGACGGTTTTGAAATTTGCGATCGCGACCTCACCCCCGATCTGTTAGTCCGCTATCAGCAGGCTAGCGCGATCGCCTGTGACACCGAGACCATGGGGTTGCAACCCTTGCGCGATCGCCTGTGTCTGGTGCAACTGTCTAACCCCGAAGGTGATGTGGCGGTGGTGCGCATTCAGCAGGGGCAAACTGAAGCCCCTCATCTAAAGCAACTGCTGGAGGCTACCAATACCTTAAAGCTGTTCCACTTTGCTCGGTTTGACCTAGCCACCCTGCGACACCACCTGGATATTCAGGTAGCCCCCGTCTTTTGCACCAAAATTGCCAGCAAGCTCAGCCGCACCTATAGCTCTCGTCACGGCTTGAAAGAACTGGTGAAAGAGCTGGAGGGCATTGAACTGGATAAAACCGCCCAGAGTTCCGACTGGGGCAACGCCATGCACCTGTCAGACGAGCAACTGCGCTACGCCGCCAACGATGTCCGCTATCTGCACAGTATCCACGCCACCCTGGAAGCGATGCTCAAGCGAGAAAACCGCTGGGACCTGGCCCAGGACTGCTTTAACTGCTTACCCACCTTTGTGACCCTAGACTTGTTGCAATACGGCAGTGTTTTTGAGCATTAGGGGTTTTTGAGCATTAGGGTACGACGACATCAAAGCCCTGGAAATAGATATTACAGGGGGACCTGTCCTACCGACACATCTACACTGGCGGAACTTTCCTGGTCAACAGTGCCGTCGCCATTGAGGTCCCAAAGAGAACTGGCCTGAAAGCCGCAGCGCAGATCGGTGAGGTCTCCGGCGGCGGCAAAGAAGAGTGTACCTCGTTTTACAGAGCAGGCCAGTTCGGCGGCTTCGAGTTGTTCGGGGTACTGGTTTTGTAAAGCTTCCAACTGGGACTCACAGGTTTGGTCTCCGGTTGGGCAGGTGAAGGATTGGATGAAGGTGGGGTCATCAGTGGTCAGGGGCAGGCTGCCAAGCCCCTGACCACTGCGTGCGCCTGTATTGTCGGGGACACCCCAACAGATGAAATTGGCCCGAGGCGGCTGCCCTTCGTTCTGGAAAGCGGTGACATCAAGGGTCGACGAGGTTGGGCACTCAGCCTCTAGCTGGGCCACCTGGTCAGGAAAGAGTTGGCGTACCGAGTTCAGGGTTTGCTCAGAGGTGGCTGGGCCATTCTGCAATAGAGTGCCAGCTTCGGGGGCATTGTTGCCCAGTTGGATGGTACAGTCTCTGCCGTTGACACTGACGAATGTGGTGACAGTCTGTTCGCCCAGTTGGTTAGTATAGCGGGTTCCGTCAGAGAGGGTTTCGGCACTGACAGCGGTGCGATTCATCCAAGTGATTCTGTCCTGGCGGTCGTAAGCCCGCATCAGGGTTTCCCCATTGGTGCGATAAATGCGGACGGTCTGACCGGGGGTTTCGCACAGGGCCACAGTGGTTTCTGCAGCGGTAGTTTGGGCCGCAGTGGGGATGGCATGACTCAGGGGTAAAGCGGCACTCAGGGCGATAACAGTCAAACTCAGAGGGAAAACGGAAGTTTTTAGTCGCATTGCTTTTAGTCGCATCACAGAAGCTATTACACAAAGACAGATTGAAATTAGGGGCTCAAATGTCACATAAATTATGTAGATTTTCAACTGTCTTCTGCGCAAAGTAGCGCCAGCAGTTGTTGCGGCAATGTTAACAGGTCAAACGGTTTACTGAGGATATAAACGGCTCGATGTCTACTCAAGTGTTTCGGAAGGGTAAAAACAGGTTGTTGCGTCAGCAGCAGTATTGGAGTGGATTCGACGATCGAGTTTTGGTCAAGAGTTTCGATAAAATCAAAGCAAGTCTTTTGTTCAACCTCATCATCAGGAATAGCTAACAAGATGGCATCGCAAGGCTGGATGAGGCAAAAGCGAAGACCTGCAGAAATTGAATCTGTGGCAACCACATCCCAACCCATAAATTCCAGGGCCATTTCATTCTCAAGGGAGCCTAAAGATGCTAGATTTCAGGCTAGTTTCAATGGTTCTAGCGTTTATGCGTCTACCTCCGACCCCAACCCCTGCTGTTATCGACTCACGGTCT
>SLIY01000054.1 GCA_007135385.1 Leptolyngbyaceae cyanobacterium CSSed165cm_216 | reverse complement strand
CTGTTTTTACTAGTTTGGGGGCGTTTTTGCCTGTGGCTCTCTTCGACAGATTTTCCCGCGATATGGGTATTGACCTGGGCACAGCCAATACTCTGGTTTATGTTTCTGGCAAAGGGGTGGTGTTGCAAGAGCCATCGGTTGTTGCTATCGACCAAACCGAAAAAAAACCCTTGGCCGTGGGTGAAGAAGCTAAACGCATGCTGGGGCGCACCCCCGGCAATGTTATGGCCCTGCGGCCCCTGCGCGATGGGGTCATTGCCGATTTTGATACCGCTGAGCTCATGCTCAAGCACTTCATTCGTCAAGTGCACGAAGGGCGCACCCTGGTGTCTCCCCGGATTGTGATTGGTATTCCCAGTGGGGTAACTGGAGTTGAGCGGCGCGCCGTCATGGATGCGGCCCAACAAGCCGGAGCCCGAACGGTATTTTTAATCGATGAACCGGTCGCCGCGGCGATCGGAGCAGGGTTGCCCGTGGCTGAACCCACCGGCAACATGATTGTGGATATTGGTGGGGGTACCACTGAAGTGGCCGTCCTGAGCTTGCAGGGCACCGTACTCAGTGAGTCTGTGCGAGTCGCAGGAGACGAACTGAGCGAAGCTATTTCTAGCTACATGAAAAAGGTGCACAACCTGGTGGTCGGGGAACGCACCGCCGAAGAAATTAAAATTACCATTGGCTCTGCTTATCCCAGTCCCGACGACGGCGAAATTGCCATGGATGTGCGTGGCCTGCACCTGTTGTCAGGTCTACCCCGCACCGTGACTGTCAAGAGTGCTGAGATTCGTGAAAGTATGGCCGAACCCCTTTCAGTTATTGTGGAAGCGGTGAAGCGAACCCTGGAGCGCACTCCCCCAGAACTGGCCGCTGATATTATTGATCGTGGCATTATGCTGGCTGGCGGCGGTGCTCTGCTTAAGGGTCTAGATACCCTAATTAGCCATGAGACTGGCATCCTGGTGCATGTGGCAGCTGACCCGCTTAGCTGTGTCGTGCTGGGCACAGGGCGAGTACTAGAGAACTTTAGCCAAATGGGCCGGGTGTTCAGCGGTCGATCAAGTCTATAACCTGGGCCAGCATTAATTTAGGTACCCTTTTACTGTATGTTTGCGCTACGTCGCTGGTGGACTCGACATGCCTTAACAACCGGAATGGTCGCTTTGGCCATTTCGTCGGCTTGGGTATTGCGGGCCAATGATGGTGCCCTGCTGTACGAGGCTTACCACTGGGTGACCCGCCCCTTGCAGCCAGGGATGAGCCGGGAGCAGCAGTTTGAGAATAGCTACATTTTGGAACTGCAGCAGCGGATTGTAGAGCTGGAAAACCAAAACCAGGCGCTACAAGACCTATCAGCTTACGAAAACACTCTGCCTGAAGACGGGGTGCGAGCTGCTGTGATTGGCCGTGGGGCTGATCACTGGTGGCAGCATATTGTGCTTAATCGCGGTAGCCGTCAGGGGGTCGCCCCAGGGCATGTGGTTACCGCCCCAGGCGGGTTAGTGGGCCGAGTGGTGGCGGTTTCTCCCAATACGTCTCGGGCCTTGTTGGTTAGTGATCCCACCAGTCGGGTCGGTGCTAAGGTTAGCCGCAGCCGGGTCATGGGAGTGGTTCGGGGGCAATCCAACAACCGGGTGGTGATGGAGTTTTTTGAAAAATTACCTGATGCCAAAGCCGGAGACGTGGTGGTGACGTCCTCCTACAGTCGGCTGTATCCCAGGGATGTACCGATTGGGCGAATTGAATCCCTTGACCTGACCAAAAGCCCGGCCCCAGAAGCTACGATTCAGTTGTCATCTCCTTTACCAATTTTGGAATGGGTGGTTATTCATCCCTTTGAACCGTTAGAGTCGGTCGATATTCCCACCTTACCCACCGCCGAAGACCAGCTCACACCTGGTGAGGCTCGGCCATGACCCCTGTCATCAGAACCACCTCTCGTCTGCCGCTGTTTAAGCGCCCCTGGTTGATCAACAGTGTGGTCACTGTGGCCTCTGTGCTTTTTTGCTTGCTGCTGTTGCCGACTCGCCTACCCGGCATGGAACTGCTGGGGGTAGCGCCCCACTGGCTGTTGATCTGGGTGGTCGCCTGGAGTGTGAAGCGTAGCCAGTGGCAGGCCGCGATCGCGGGTCTCGTGCTGGGGCTACTCCAAGATGCCATGACCTCCCCCCATCCCACCCATACCCTGAGCTTAATTGTGGTCGGGGTGCTGACGGCACGCCTACAAAAGCAGCGCTACCTACAAGAAGATATCGTCTCAGTCGCTCTGATTGTCTTTGCCATGGCGGTGGTGGCCGAAACCGTATTGGCCCTGCAAATTAGCGTTGATCAACTGCTAGTAGCTGATTCCCTGTATCCACCCTTGAATAAAATTTGGCTTTACCACCAGCAGGTTGCCCTCAGCTCCGCAATCCTCAGTAGCCTTTGGGCACCGGCCTTGTATTATCCCCTAAACCGCTGGTGGGATCGCTACGCTACAGAGAGTTAAGCAGTTTCCGAGACAGAACATCCCCGCGTTAAGTCAGCGATCATAGCTACCGTAGGGCATTGCCCACTGCTGGGGAGAACGTTTTCCAGCAGTCACCTAACGCCGCCGCAATGTCACCTGCTGCTGTAATCGTTGACAGGCGGTCCATAGGTCAGGCCATAGATAGGTCGGACGAAACCCCTGGAGATAGTTGCTGCTACGAATGCCGCAAGTGACGGCCACCGTCTCTAGCCCTAGAGCTTGGCCGGCCATAATGTCGGCTTCAGTATCGCCAATCATCCAGGGGTGACGCAGATCATAGCCATGGCGTTTTTGGGTAGCCACGGCCATTTTTAACCGCTCAACCTTGTGGTTAGCTTGGTTCGTGTAAGCGGCATCAGCCTGGGGCATGCCATACAGGTCACTAATAGCCCAGGCCAGGTTGTGTTGATCTAAAAATGCCATCACCTGGTCAGGGGGACGCAAGGTAACGAGCACGACCCGAATACCGCATTGACGCAAGATATCCAAGCCATCGCGAGCTTTAGGCTGAACTCGATCGCGGTCTAGGAGGCTAGCGTGGTTGACGATGCGGCTAACCTGGGCCAAGAAATCATCAATTTGAGAGCCATTCAATCCTGACCAATGGGCAATTTGCCGATCGGGCACGCGATTTTGCTTGAACGTCCAAAACTGAGCCTTCGACAGATAGCGCATCGCCATGGGCTTACCCTGGGTTTGGGCGACCGCACTGACCTGGTCGAGCCCTTGGCGATAGGTGGCGTAGTACCGCTCGGAGACATCGACGATCGGACCATCGAAATCGCAGAAAATGGTGGCTTGAGACATAGGCTGAAGACTCCCGTCCAGGGAAAGCGATAAATCGCGGCCAACAAAAAAAGACGATGATTTTTAAATATTTCTTAACAAATCTCAAAGCTTATCTACTTTAGCAATCCCTATCCAAAATGACCACCGCAAATACAACCACGGATCGTGAGAGTCCTGACACCCGAAAACCCACCCCTGCCCCTCCCAAGAGGGGATGCCAAAACCCGACCCGCCCTGCTAAGCGTCAGCCTCACGCTCTAGCCAGAGGGTAACCGGGCCATCGTTGTCTATCCTCACCTGCATCATCGCCCCAAACTGTCCGGTTTCGATCCGCAGGCCACTGTCCCTCAAAAGATCCACAAATTGGTTAAACCGTGCTTCCGCCTGGGCTGGAGCGGCGGCCCGGTCAAAGGAGGGGCGGCGACCCTTACGGCAGTCTCCATACAGGGTAAACTGACTGACCACTAAAATCTCCCCCTGGATATCGCGTACAGACTGGTCCCAGCGTTGGTCAGCGCCCTGCTGAGCAGGGCGGTCACGGCTTAACGATGGAAACAACCGCAGGTCTAAGCATTTGCGGGCCATCCAGGTCAGCTCGGCAGTGGTATCGGTGGGGGCAATACCCACCAACAGATTCAGGCCCCGGCCAATGGAACCGACGACCTGGCCCGCCACCGTGACCCTAGAGGCCGTAACCCGCTGCACCACAACTCGCATCAGGCTTGCGCCTTGGGAGCAAACTTGGCTTGCCACACCGCCCGAATCCGGCTAGCAGCGGCGGCCATCTCGGCATCAGCCGGGGCCTTGCTTAGGGTGCGGAAGACCTGTAGCTCAAGCCCTTTCAGGCCCAGTTCCTGAGGGGTATGGTGGTCTGGGTAACGGGGTTGGAGCACAAAGTGCACATGGTAAGGGGGTTGATCCACCCAGAGGCTGGCATAGACCCGTTCAGCCCCCAAGGCTTGGGTGATGGACTCTGACATTTGTTGCATAAAGGGTCCCATGGCCGCCGCTTCTGCCGAGGTCAAATCCCACAGGTTCTCGCGGTGGGCTCGAGTTTTAATCACCACTGAGCCTAAACCATAGGGACCCAGACAATGATCAGCCACCCACCAGGGATTTTCAGCGATGATGCCGCCGGGCACCTGGGTGATGCCCGCTAAAATCTGGCAGGCCAAGCAATCGGGGTGAAAGCCTAAAATATGGCTGGGATCGGTCATAGAGACAGGGTGGGGGAAAACTCCGTTTCTTCGTTTTTCATTTTTCGTTCTTCGTTTTTTAACTTACCCGCCAAACCTTTGACCATGGTTTTCCGAGGGTTCACAAAGACAGGCATTGAGCTGCGATCGCAGGGCATCATGGTCCAGGTTTTGGCCAATTAATACCATCTGGTTTTTGGGTTCCCCCTTCCACTGGTCATCGTCTAGGGAAAACCGCTTGCCACTGAGGTGGAAGATATGACGCTTGGGGCTTTCGTCAAACCAGAGAATGCCTTTGGCCCGAAACACAGCCTCGGGCAGCTGGTTATCTAAAAAGTGCTGGAACTTGCGAATGGCAAAGGGGCGATCGCT
>SLIY01000035.1 GCA_007135385.1 Leptolyngbyaceae cyanobacterium CSSed165cm_216 | reverse complement strand
TTTCAGCACGAGGCGATCGCGGCCCTCAACGCCGACAAATCTGTGGTGGTGTGCGCACCGACTGGCTCCGGCAAAACCCTGGTGGGAGAATACGCCATTTATCGCGCTATGGCCCATGGCAAGCGTGTCTTTTACACCACCCCCCTCAAGGCATTATCAAACCAAAAGCTGCGGGACTTCCGGGAGCAATTTGGCCAAGATCATGTGGGTCTATTAACTGGCGATCTCTCCATCAATCGCGATGCTCCGATCGTGGTGATGACCACAGAGATTTTTCGTAACATGCTCTACGGTACCCGAATTGGCGAAACGGGCACTTCCCTACAACAGGTGGAGGCGGTGGTACTGGACGAGTGCCACTATATGAACGACCGCCAGCGAGGTACTGTCTGGGAAGAATCCATTATCTATTGCCCCCCAGACATTCAACTGCTGGCCCTGTCAGCCACCGTAGACAATAGCGGCCAGTTGACCGATTGGCTGCAACAGGTACACGGCCCCACAGCCTTGATTTACTCCGATTTTCGGCCAGTGCCCCTGGAGTTTCACTACTGTACCTCTAAGCGCCTAGTTCCCTTACTCGACAATAGCCAGAAAAAGATTAACCCCCAGTTGAAAAAACAGCGGCAACCCCAACGGCACATGGGTCGCCGGGGCGGGGGACGGGTGAGTTTGTCGTTCGTGGTCAGGCAGTTGCAAGAGCGGGATATGCTGCCTGCCATTTACTTTATCTTTAGCCGCCGGGGCTGCGATAAAGCGGTCGATGAGGTCAGTGGCCTATCTCTGGTCAGCGACGATGAAACGAAGGCGTTAAAGGTCCGCATTGATCAGTTTTTGGCCGAAAATCCTGAAGCCGCTCGGGCTGGACAGGTGGGGCCGCTGTACCGGGGAATTGCCGCTCACCATGCGGGCATTTTGCCCCTGTGGAAAGGGTTGGTGGAGGAGTTGTTCCAGGCCGGGCTGATCAAGGTGGTCTTTGCCACCGAAACCCTGGCCGCTGGCATCAACATGCCCGCTCGCACCACGGTGATCGCCAGCCTCTCCAAACGCACTGACAATGGTCATCGGCTGCTGACCTCTTCCGAGTTTTTGCAAATGGCGGGTCGGGCCGGTCGCCGGGGCATGGACTTGCAGGGCCATGTGGTGACGGTGGAAAGCCCCTTTGAAGGGTCTCGGGAGGCAGTGCATCTGGCCACATCGGGGGCTGACCCCTTGGTTAGCCAGTTCACCCCCAGCTATGGCATGGTCTTAAACCTGCTGCAAACCCACAGCCTAGAAGAAGCCAAGAATCTGGTGGAACGCAGTTTCGGTCAGTATCTGGCGACGTTGCACTTGGCTCCCCAACAGGCAGAAATTCAGCGCTTAGAGCAGGCGATCGCCCATCACCAGGCCCAACTCGACACCATTGATCAGGCCGTCTTGGCAGACTATGCCAAGCTCAAGGGTCGTCTGAAAGAGGAAAGGCGCTTGCTCAAAACCCTACAGCAGCAGGCGGCAGCGGTGTTGACCGAGGATGTCGCTAAAATGGTGCCCTTTGCGATCGCCGGTACCCTGCTTACCCTCAAAGGCAAACATATCCCTGTGGCCCAGCCGGTTCCGGCGGTGCTGGTAACCAAGCTGCAAGGTTCCGGGCAATTTCCCTACCTGGTCTGCCTCACCCAGGACAACCGCTGGTATGTGGTCACTGCGGCCGACGTGGTTGGCCTCCATGCCGATATTCCCCGCTTGCAGGCGGTGGATACCCTGGCCCCGCCCACAGACCTGCCCCCCGCCCCTGGTCAGCACCGCCGCGGGGATGATCAGACGGCAGCCTTGGTCGCGACTCTGCCGACACCCCCATCGTTAGACATGATGGCCCCCGAGGTGAAAGATCAACTGGATCGCACCCAACAGGTAGAAGCGGCCCTCGACAATCATCCGGCCCGTCAGTGGGATAACCCCAATGCCCTGTTGAAGCGCCAAAAACAATTAGAGGGTCTGCAAGCGGAATGGCGCGATCGGGTCGAAAAGCTGGCCCGCCATACCGGGCGCTACTGGCAAGAATTCCTCAACATCATGGACGTGCTGAAGCACTTCGGTGGCCTACACAACAACAAACCGACGGAACTGGGGGAAATGGCCGCCGCCATCCGGGGTGACAACGAGCTATGGCTGGCCCTAGCCCTTGATTCTGAGGAATTTGACCATCTAGACGCCGCCCAGTTGGCGGCCGCCTGTGCCGCCTTAGTCACTGAGAACTCTCGCCCCGACAGTTGGTGTCGCTACCAACTCTCTGACACCGTGGAAGACGCCCTAGGAGGGCTCCACACCATTCGCCGCCAGCTGTTTAAGCAACAGCACCGCCACTGGGTCACGGCCCCCATTTGGCTAGAGTACGACCTGGTCGGTTTGGTGGAACAGTGGGCTTTGCAGGTGGACTGGGTCACCCTCTGCGATCACACCAGCCTGGATGAAGGGGATATCGTGCGGATCTTGCGCCGCACCCTAGATGTGCTTTCCCAAATTCCCCACGTCCCTTACCTCAGTGACACCCTACGCACCACTGCCCGCGATGCCAAAGACCTGTTGAATCGCTTCCCGGTGAATGAGGAGATTAACTAGGGCGCCAGGTATCAGGAGGCGAATTCCCAAATGCCCCAAAATCCCTCTTCCAAGCTTGGAAGAGGGATTTTGGATAGATGACTAACCCCTTAGCCAGCGCTAAGGGTAACGCCTGACTACAGGGAAAGGTCTGTCATTCCCGTGACAACGAGACTCTAGGTTGATGGCCAACCTGAGCAACCGGCGTACCCACTGGCCCCTCGCCTGCGCGGAAATGACAAAGGGTCTAGACTCAGTTAGGCCTAGCTCAGTAAGGCCTTGGCTCGGCTCACCACATTGTCGACGGTGTAACCATACTTCTCCATCACCAGACCCCCAGGGGCGGAAGCCCCAAAGCGGTCAACGCTCACCACATCCCCGGCGGCACCCACATAGCGGCACCAGCCCATGGCAATTCCCGCTTCCACCGCCAGGCGCTTGGTCACCGCCTGGGGCAGCACCGACTCTTGGTAGGCGGCGTCTTGGGCGTCAAACAGCTCCCAAGAGGGCATGGACACTACTCGTACTTGAGTGCCAGCGGCACGCAATTCTGTTGCCGCCTTGACACAGAGGCTAACTTCGCTGCCGGTGCCAATCAAGATCAAGTCGGGGGTGCTGTCGCAGTCGTCGATCACGTAGGCCCCTTTGGCCACCCCTTCAATTGAGGAGCCGGGCAGGTTGGGCAGACCCTGGCGACTAAAGGCCATTAGGGTAGGTGCATGCCGATTCTCAATCGCTACCTTGTAGGCCCCCGAGGTTTCTGTGCCATCGGCAGGGCGAATCACCGTTAGGTTGGGAATCGCCCGCAGGGAAGCGATGGTTTCCACTGGCTGGTGGGTAGGGCCATCTTCGCCTAGACCAATGGAATCGTGGGTCATGACGTAGATTACCCCCGCCTGGGACAGGGCCGATAGGCGAATCGCCGCCCGCATATAGTCGGCAAACACAAGGAAGGTAGCACAGTAGGGAATCAGCCCCGAGTTGTGCAGGGCAATGCCATTACAGATCGCCCCCATGCCATGCTCCCGCACCCCAAAGCGCAGGTTGCGATTTTCGTAGGCTCCCTTTTGGAAGCTGCCGGAAATCTTCAGCTCGGTCAGGTTGGAGTGGGTCAGGTCAGCGGAGCCGCCAATCAGTTCAGGGATCGCTGGAGCCAGAGCATTTAGGGTCATTTCCGAATTTTTCCGAGTGGCCAGGGCCTTGTCCTCGGGGGTGTAGGTGGGTAATGCGTCAGCCCAACCTTCCGGTAGCTTACCGGCCAACATCCGCTCAAACTCAGCGGCCTCGGTCGCGTACTTGGTGCGGTAGGTGGCCAGGGTCTCTTCCCACTCGGCCTGGTAGCTAGCCCCGCGCTCAACCGCTTTACGCATATGGCTCATGGCATCTTCGGGGATGTCAAAATCCCCATAGGACCAACCCAGGTGTTCGCGGGTGAGCTTGATTTCATCCCCCCCTAGGGCGGCCCCGTGCACCCCAGCGGTATTTTGCTTATTGGGAGACCCGTAGCCAATGGTGGTGGTGACTTTGATCATCGAGGGGCGATCCGTAACCGCCTTGGCGGCCGCGATCGCTTGGGCGATCGCATCGCGATCAGTGTTGCCGTTTTCCACATGCTGCACATGCCAGCCGTAGGCCTCAAACCGCTTAGCCACGTCCTCGGTAAAGGAAATGTCCGTAGACCCGTCGATGGAAATGTGGTTGTCATCGTAGAGGGCGATTAACTTACCCAAGCCCAGGTGCCCAGCCAGGGAGCAGGCTTCCCCGGAAACCCCCTCCATGTTGCAGCCATCCCCCAAAATTGCATAGGTGTAGTGGTCTACCAACGTGGCATCGGGCTTGTTGAATTTGGCCGCCAGGTGAGCTTCAGCCATGGCTAAACCAACGGCATTGGCAATCCCCTGCCCCAGGGGTCCGGTGGTTACTTCCACCCCAGGGGTTTCAAAGTTTTCTGGGTGGCCGGGGGTGCGCGCTCCCCACTGCCGGAACTGCTTGATGTCGTCTAGGGTGACACTGTCATAGCCAGTCAAGTACAACAGGGCATATTGCAGCATGCAACCATGACCCGCCGATAGCACGAAGCGATCGCGGTTAAACCATTGGGGATTCTTGGGGTTGAACCGCATGAATTTGTCCCACAGCACATAGGCCATAGGTGCAGCCCCCATGGGCAAACCGGGGTGGCCAGACTTGGCCTTTTCCACGGCATCGATCGCTAAAAAGCGAATGGAATTAATACAGAGCTCTTCCAGGGTTTGGGTTGCAACAGCCATAGTTTCAACAGCTTAACGACGGGTTTTCGGAGCAGCAGCACACAGCC
>SLIY01000091.1 GCA_007135385.1 Leptolyngbyaceae cyanobacterium CSSed165cm_216 | reverse complement strand
TTGATTTACATAAAGAAACAAAGCGCCCTGGAGGGTCCCCCCCCATGTACACCACCCAACTCGACAATGGCATTCTCAACAACTACGCCGCAGAACCCCCTGTTTACCTAGCGGAGTATCCCTCCCAATGGCAGCAGCAGCGCTATGCCTTGCAGGGCGCTATGGCTACTCTTTTCGTCACTGGTTTAGTCCTTGTCGCCCTCGTCGTTAGCTAAATCAGGGCTAGTGAGACTAATTAAGTTTTAGATGTCTTTATAAAAGGAATTAGCGGTTATGTTTGCGCCTTTAGTTGTTCTGGTTCGTAATGTGATGGGGACTCCCAAGTTTAACAAGCTGCGGGGACAGGCCATTGCGCTGCACTCTAAAACAATTACCCGCTTTTGTAATCAGTTTGGGATCACGAGCAAAGAGCGGCAAAGCTTGATTCGTTTGGCTCGGGATAATGGTAAGCGGTTGGGCTTCTTGATCTAACCGATCACACCGGGTTGTGACCAGAAACACTCAGAAAGGGGGCGTCGATCTCGGCCCCAGCCCGTTTAACGCCGTAACCTAAGAGCAGTAAGCCCAAGGGTTGGCTAAGCCCTGGGCGATCGCCAGACAATCTCGACGCCTTTCTGGGCATCTACCATCGACTTACCTTCAGTTTCCTCTCCTAGACAACGATTGACAGCCCCGGTGCTCTACCGGGGCTTTTTTATGAGATCGATCGGGGGATTGAGCTGCTTTAAATCCGCATCCATGGGGCAGCACCCTATAGGATATAAGCGTGACCACCGGAAGCAGCTAGAGTTGCTAGGAGTATCGCTATGGGGTCTGAGGCGGCGTCCTTAGCCATGATTGGTTGGCGCGAATGGGTTGCCCTGCCAGCCTTAGGGGTTCACACTATTAAAGCCAAAATCGATACCGGAGCGAGGTCTTCGGCCCTCCATGCCTTTGAGGTGGAACAGTTTGAACGGGATGGCCAGTTAATGGTGCGGTTTCAGGCTCACCCAATTCAGCGCAACGACACGGTGATTGTGGCAGCTGAGGCGCCGCTGCTAGACCAGCGGGTGGTGCGAAATTCTGGCGGGCAAGAACAGTTACGACCGGTGATTGAAACCCCGGTGCAGGTGGGGAATCAGGTTTGGCCCATAGAGCTGACCCTAACTAACCGCGATGACATGGGGTTTCGCTTGTTGTTGGGGCGTCAGGCGGTGCGCTATCGCTATTTGGTTGATCCGGGGGGCTCATACCTGCAACCATTAGCAGAGTGCTCCAGCTAATTCGTTATCGAGAGAGTGGGCCAGGCTGGTACAACCCGCTAATTTCAGCGCCATTCCCCTGGTTACTTTTTGATGGAATACGTTCAGAAATACGTTTGGCCGATGTTTAACCATAAGCCGCTATGAAAATTGCGATTTTGTCTAGGGATGCTACGCTCTACTCGACCCGGCGGCTCAAAGAGGCGGGAGAGGCTCAGGGTCACGAAATGCCGGTGATCGATCACTTGCGCTGTTATATGAATATCACCTCCCACAAGCCTAAGGTGATCTATCAGGGGGAGCACCTGGAGGACATTGAGGCGGTGATTCCGCGCATTGGGGCATCGAATACGTTTTATGGCACGGCGGTCGTGCGCCAGTTTGAAATTATGGGGGTGTTTACGGCCAATACCTCCATGGCGATTTCACGATCGCGGGATAAGCTGCGATCGCTGCAAATTATGGCTCGGCGCGGTATTGGCTTGCCCGTTACCGGGTTTGCCCACTCCACCAAAGACATCGACGGCCTGGTGGACATCGTTGGCGGTGCTCCCCTGGTGATCAAGCTGCTAGAGGGTACCCAGGGCATTGGAGTGGTGCTGGCAGAAACCCAGCAGGCTGCTAAGTCGGTGATTGAGGCGTTTCGCGGTCTGGATGCCAACATCCTGGTGCAGGAATTTATTAAAGAAGCCGGGGGCATGGATATTCGTTGTTTTGTCATTGGCGATAAGGTGGTGGCCTCGATGAAGCGCCAGGGGGCACCGGGGGAGTTTCGCTCGAACCTGCATCGGGGGGGCTCAGCGGACAAGGTGCGGCTAACCCCAGAAGAGCGCAGTACAGCCATTCGGGCCGCCAAGGCCATGGGTTTGCGGGTGGCCGGGGTAGACTTGCTACGCTCGAACCACGGCCCGGTGGTGATGGAGGTGAATTCGTCCCCAGGGCTGGAAGGGATCGAAAAGGCCACCGATGTTGATGTGGCTAGCAAGATCATTAACTTTGTGGTGAAGCACGCGGCTCCCCATAAGGACCGCGATCGGATTAAGTACTGATGTATTGTTGGAGGTGGGGAGATGGGGGAGATGGGGGAGAGTTTTGAGTTTTGAGATAGGGGCAGACCTGGGTGTCTGCCCTGGCAGGGAATTGGGCGATGGGGGGAGGTAGGGGAAGAGTTTTGGACTTTTCATTCTGTCGCCCTCCGCCCTCCACTGGCCGCCTGAGGTGATCAAGGGACGTGCCTCTTAAAGATTTTTGTCATCCTCAGTTTTGGGTAGAGCCCTTGTTTTATGGTGCTTAAACGGAGGTAGAAAGCACTATGACACGTGAAAAGTGGTCGTCTAAGACTGTATTTATATTGGCGGCGGTTGGCTCAGCTGTTGGGTTAGGCAATGTCTGGCGATTCCCTTACTTGGCCGGACAATATGGAGGGGGGGCATTTTTAATTCCCTACCTGATTGCGTTTGTGGTCATGGCCACGCCCATCTTAATTTTGGAACTGGCGATCGGTCAGCGGATGCAACAGGGGCCGGTTAAATCCCTACGGCAGATGCACCCAGCCTTTGGTGGGGTAGGGCTTTTGGGAGTAATTTCGGCTTTTTTGGTGGTGGCCTACTACGCGGTGGTGATGGCCTGGTGTTTGCTGTATCTGCTGCAGTCCTTCGCCGTAGCCTGGGCCGATGACCCTGAAACCTACTTTTTTGGCAATGTGTTGCAAATTAGTGACAGCATTGGCCAGTTAGGGGGCTTTAACGGGCCGGTGCTGGTGGCTTTGGCAGCTATTTGGCTGATGATTTATTTCTGTATTTGGAAAGGTCCGAAAAGTGTGGGCCGGGTCGTGCTCTACACGGTGCCGATCCCGGTGGCGGTGCTGGGGGTGCTGTTTTTGCGATCGCTGTTTTTACCGGGCTTTTGGGCTGGCTGGCAGCTCTACCTCACCCCGGTTTGGAGCGCTATGCTCTCCCCCGAGGTATGGACGGCAGCGGCGGCCCAGGCCTTTTTGACCCTATCGGTGGCGTTTGCGATCATGCTCACCTATGCCAGCTACAAAAACCCAGACGAAGACATTGCCAAATCTTCGTGGATTACGGCCCTGTCAGATATAGCTATCAGTCTGTTTGCTGGATTTGTGGTATTTGCCGTGCTGGGCTATATGGCCTATGAAGCATCAACTACGGTGGCTGAGGTCACGGCCTCAGGGCCAGGGCTAGCCTTTGTGGTGTTTCCCCAGTCCCTCAGTTTGATGCCCCTACCGGGTCTGTTTAGTGCTCTGTTCTTCTTTATGCTGCTTACCCTGGGAATCGATAGTGCCTTTTCGCTGGTGGAGCCAGCGATCGCGACGATTACCGACTTGAGGCCAGGGGCTAAGAGCACCCGTGTAGCGGGCTGGGTTTGTCTCGCCGCCTTTGGGGTGGGGCTGTTATACACCACCCGGGCCGGACTCTATTTTTTGGATATCATCGATCACTTTGTGGTCAGCTACAACGCGATTTTGATGGCCCTGGGGATGGCCCTACTGGGCGGTTGGGTATTTGGGGCCGAAGCCCTGCGCCGCTATATCAACGATGTCAGCGACTGGTATGTGGGTCGCTGGTGGTCTATGGCGATTAAATGGCTGGTCCCTGTGGTGCTGACCATTCTGCTAGCCACTCAACTCTCCACCGATCTACGCAACCCCTATGGGGATTATCCAGCTTGGGCCTTATCCCTGGGCTGGGCAACAGTGATCGTGCCAGTGGGGCTTGGCCTGTGGATGGTGCGGGGTCCGCGGGCAACTGTGGCTGACAGTGATTCTCTGGCCGAAAGCCAAGTGGCGGATGACTAGTTTTGAGCCGCCGATCGCCCCCTAAAATCTTTCCGCTCAAATCGCATCAGCCAGGGAAATCCCTGCTACCCTGGATGTCTACATTTTGCAGGTCGTTTGCCAATCATGGCGGCGATCGCCCACAGCGGATCACAACATCAGGGTAATCAGAACGACGGGTGAAAACATCACAGGTGCTAGCGCCATTTGAACTACTGTGGGCATTAATTGGGTTGGTCCTCACTATTGTGGCCACCTGGATGGAAGCATTCACCATTAACCCACCCTGGGCCTGGGGCAGTTCTGGCGTAGAGTTGATGTCTTTGGGGGTCAGCTTTCAGGTAGGGGCCGTGTTGCTCACGGGCTGCGTCGGCGGTCGCAATGCGGCGGCCTTATCGCAAATTGCCTACCTAGTTTTGGGGTTGGCCCTGTTTCGCGTCTTTGAATTCCCCGTCTTTACCCAGGGAGGGGGGCTGAGTTACGTCCGAGAACCCGGATTTGGCTACTTAGTGGCCTTCGTACCCGCCGGTTGGATCTGTGGCTATTTGGCCTTCCAAGAGCCCCCCAAGCTAGAAAACTTGGCCTATAGCGCCCTTTGTGGCCTGGGCATAATCCATGGCTTAGGGATTATTTACCTGACCTTCGCTTCCCTGCTAGGCTGGCTACAGACCGTTTCAGCCTCTTACTGGGAGCTATTGCTGGCCTACTCGTTGGTCCCACTCCCCGGCCACTTGATAGTGGTATGTGCGGTGGCGGTTCTTTCCCTTACCCTGCGGCACCTGCTGTTTTATTAATTCCATGGGCGTTAAAAATCGTTATTTCTGGATAGCCGCCGCGATTGGGTTAGTCCTCGATCAGGCCACC
>SLIY01000446.1 GCA_007135385.1 Leptolyngbyaceae cyanobacterium CSSed165cm_216 | reverse complement strand
GCATCAGACCAGGCCCTGCAGTAGGTTGGGCGATCGCCACAACACCCCTTTCAGCCCTTTTTTGATAGCCACCGACTCCAGATTTTTATTGGCCAGAAATAAATACAGCTACAGTTAAGAACTAAAACGTTCTACGGTGCTACCAACCTGAGCTCGCTATACCTATAAATAGGTCCGTTAGGTAGGTCCGTTAGGTAGGTGCGTACTGGCTGGCTACAACCAGGCTGTAGCTGCATCAGAACCCTCCTATTGAAGCGTTGATTTATCACCCAGTTTAATCATTTAAGCCACTCAATAAGGGTCAACCATGACTTAAATGACTGTTGAAAAATTTGCCCAAGGAGTATCCCATGAACTGGAAAAAACTCAAGTTTGCTGTCCTCGGGTTTCTGTCTGTTTGTTTTGTACTGTGGAGTGGCGCTGCCTTTGCCCAAAACGGCAGCAATGACATCCAAGTGGTCAAAATTGGTAGTGACGCCGTGGTTACGGAAAATCAAACCGTCACCCAAGCGATTTCGATTCGGGGAAATGTCACCATTCAATCGGGTGGACGAGTCACTGACCAGGCGGTTGCTATTGGCGGCAATATTACCCTAGAACCCGATGCTCGGGTTGATGGTCAGGTGGTGGCCATTGGGGGCACCATCGCTCGGGCCGAAGGGGCCGTGATTGGTGGCCAAGAAGTCGAGATCTTTGCCGGTTTACAGGGCATTCTGAATCGGTTTGGGGTCTTTGGCACCCTGTATATGGTGAATGTGAGCGCTCTTCTGCTATCCCTCGTCGTCGTTGCCATTTTTGGCGTATTTTTGCTGCTGCTCTTGCCCGGCCATCTACAAGCGATCGCCGCGACCATGAGCCAGCATCCCTTTAAGAGCGGTATGTGGGGGATCGGAGCGTTGATTGTGGCCACATTAACCACAGCCCTATTGTCTGGCAGCATTTTGGGGGTGCTGCTAATTCCCATCGTCAACTTAGTGATGGCGATCGCGGGAATTGTCGGCTGTACAGCCACTGGCCTTTGGGTCGGGGGAAAGACAACCGGCCATCTCAGCTTTCCATTCATGAAAGCGTTCTTCATTGGCCTCTTAATCTTGGCGTTGATTAGCCTAATTCCGATCGTAGGCGGACTCCTGGTTTTGATGGTCAATCTGTTCGGGTTTGGGGCAGTATTTCTATCTCGGTTTGGGGTATTACAACCCAGCCACATTGAAAAGACCTTTGATCAATTTGAAGGAGAAACCGCTGTTTGAGGGCCAGTCCTGGCCCCAAACCATTGCCCCTGGGTAGGCGGCGGCAGCAAAAACGTTGAGGCCTCGCCGCCTGACCAGGGGACGTCGACCCCACAATGTCGACGAATAGGGAGACGCATCAATGCAAGTCACAAGCAAAAAGTCAACAACTGTTCACACATCTTATTTATTTGGTTAGAATAAAACCTGTTGTCCTCAAACAGGTCTCATTACTTATGTCATTCCTTAAGCTTCAGGTCCGCAGCGGGATCCAACGTTTTACCCTTGTTGTACTGGCCGGTATGATTTGGCTGCTCTCCAGCCTATTTGCCCCCGCCTATGCCGACAACGCCTCCGATGTGGAGCGCTATATCGCCGCCGACGGCACCGATTTAACCGCTGTGGCTCAGTGTTTGCCCAAACAACTCAGCCAGGGTAGTCTGGCCCGGGCCCTACGAGAATCCCAAAATGACTTTTTAGAAAAAGTCTTTGATGTCAAGGATAACTACAGCGATTACAAGCTCGATGATAGCGAGGTCGAGTACTTAACTTGCTTAGAAAGCAAAGGCTTTGTTTCCCAGGTGAATCGCTAAGCCGATCGCTAGCCTGAACACCTGTAGTTCCTGGGTAACTTGCGCAAATTCCTTGGGCAGATGTCCCATCTGCACTGGCAAGACACTCGCCCTACTTTGTTTATGGCTATATAGAGGCCACACATCTAAGGCGCAACGTTAGCCTGACGGTGTAGGTCCAAACCGTCGCCACTGGCTGGGGGGTGGCATCAAGAACTCGTAAGATCCCGCCGCCTGGCCCGGTGCCGCCGTCAGCACAATGTCAAATGAGAGAGAAATCCGCAGCCCTTGGGTGTGGTTCAGAGTCACCCCATGGCGCTGCTTAGCCGGAAATAGAATTAACCGCCCTTCGGTGGGCAAGTACATGGCCTGATCCTGATTCAGGTAGTTCCAGGTGCTAACGATGTCGGTGTTTTCACCGCCTAGTCCTGGACAGAGCTGATTGGGACGTACATCATCAAAAAAGGTGAGACACCCAGCCTGATCGCTGCCGGACTCAGGTACCGTCACGTAATACACGGCGCTGATGTGGGCGGTGTTGTGGCAATGATCGCCTACCTCTTGCTGGTGGCGCGACACCACCGGCCAGGCCCGCTGAATATAGAGATCAACCTGGCTCAGATCCAGCCCCAGCTCTTGCAAGTAGAGGCGGGTGTGGATTTCTACCTGGTCCACGACCCAGGCAAAGCGGGGGTCGGTGTGAATTTGCTCAACCCCGTGTAGGTCACCGGTCCAGGCCATTTCTGGAAAGTTGCGGTGGGCATAGCCTGCCGCTTCCAGATCTAGCACGGCCTTCACCAAAGCAGCTTGATGCTGGGCGGCAGCTGCTAGGTCTTCGTAGTAAATTGCCAGGGGAAACCAAGTATCAACAGGCATCAGGAAACACTTTGAAGCTCCTTTGAATTTTAGCTGGGCACTGGCCACCTCCAGCCGGGAGATTGTTACATTGGGAACAATTGCCAGCCGCTACCAAGCAACAGGTTACCGCCGTAGACTGGGCCAAACTGCAGGACCTGCGAGATACCTTCGTCAATGCCGACGACAATCTCCAGCCGGACAGGATCTGGCGATGCGTTTATGGCGATGTGTTTATACAGACATATCGGCGTTGCTTGCCACTCTATCCCCTTATTTACTCCCTAGCTAGGGCAGGAAGGTAGTCACATAACACCCCTTGCTTGGGAGCTTCAGATACCAGGTATCAAGAACAGTTAGCCAACTTATGTCGTCGACTGCCAGCCCCTACATCTAGGGGGATCCAAGGCATTATTTATCTAAATCTACTAGATGTAGCCCTACAAATCCGCTACCCTTAGGAGCAGACCAGGAGGGCGTCAATTCAGCTTGACTTGAAGTTAGCGCCCCAAAATAGTAAAATTGTACTATCCTAACGGCGCTGCCATGTCCTTTGTTGGCCTCCATATCCACAGCAACTACAGCCTGCTCGATGGGGCCAGCCAGCTGCCCCATCTCGTGGCCCGAGCCCAGGAATTGGCGATGCCCGCGATCGCCCTGACGGATCATGGGGTAATGTACGGCGCGATCGAGCTGATTAAGGTTTGTAAGGGGGCGGGCATCAAGCCGATCATCGGCAACGAGATGTACATCATCAACGGCGACATCGCCCAACAGCAGCGACGCCCCCGGTACCACCAGGTGGTGCTGGCCAAAAACACCCAGGGCTACAAGAACCTGGTGAAACTCACCACCATTTCCCACCTGCAGGGGGTACAGGGCAAAGGCATTTTCTCTCGCCCCTGCATTAATAAAGATCTGCTAGAGCAGTACCATGAGGGGCTAATCGTCACCAGCGCCTGCCTGGGGGGCGAAGTACCCCAGGCGATTCTACAAAAGCGGCCCGATGTGGCCCGGCGGGTGGCTCAGTGGTACAAAGACCGGTTCGGCAGCGACTACTACCTGGAAATCCAAGACCACGGCTCCCCCGAAGACCGGGTGGTCAACGTCGAGATCCTCAAGATCGCCCGGGAGCTGGACATCAAAATCATCTGCACCAATGACAGCCACTACATTTCCTGCAACGATGTGGAGGCCCATGATGCCTTACTCTGCATCCAGACGGGCAAGCTGCTGACCGAAGATAAGCGGCTGCGCTACAGCGGCACCGAGTACCTAAAATCCGCCGACGAAATGCGGCGGCTATTCCGTGATCATTTAGAGCCAGCGGTGATTGAGGAGGCGATTGCCAACACCCTAGAGGTGGCCGACAAGGTGGAAGATTATACCGGCATCCTCGGCCAACCCCGCATCCCTGACTTCCCAATCCCTGAGGGCTTTGACGGTGCACCCGAGTACATGGCCCATGTGGCCCGTGAGGGGCTGGTGAAGCGAATGACGGCCCCCAGCTATGAGGCCATTAGCCAAGAGTATCGCGATCGCCTCGAATACGAAATCGAGATGATGATCCAGATGGGCTTCCCCACCTACTTTTTGGTGGTGTGGGACTACATCCGCTTTGCCCGCGACAACAACATCCCCGTCGGCCCGGGTCGGGGCTCGGCAGCGGGTTCCCTGGTGGCCTACGCTATGGAAATCACCAACATCGACCCGATCCACCATGGCCTGCTGTTTGAGCGCTTTTTGAACCCCGAGCGCAAGTCAATGCCTGACATTGACACCGACTTCTGCATCGATCGCCGCGATGAGGTGATTAAATACGTCACCCGTCGCTACGGCGAAGACCGGGTGGCTCAGATCATCACCTTCAACCGCATGACCTCCAAGGCGGTGCTGAAAGATGTGGCCCGGGTGCTCGACATTCCCTACGCCGAGTCCGACCGGATGGCGAAGCTGATTCCCGTCGCCCGGGGCAAGCCCGCCAAACTCAAGGTGATGATCTCCGACGACACCCCCGCCCCGGAGTTCAAAGAAAAATACGAGAACGATCCCCAGACCCACCGCTGGATCGACATGGCTATCCGCATCGAAGGCACCAACAAAACCTTTGGTATGCATGCCGCCGGGGTGGTGATCTCCAAAGATCCCCTGGATGAAATCGTGCCCCTACAGCGCAACAACGACGGTCAGGTGATCACCCAGTACTACATGGAAGATGTAGAAGCCCTGGGCCTGCTGAAGATGGACTTCCTGGGCCTGC
>SLIY01000050.1 GCA_007135385.1 Leptolyngbyaceae cyanobacterium CSSed165cm_216 | reverse complement strand
GAGCCTCATACGCACTCGACCACTGCCGTCGAAACAGCGGCGACTGCGAGAGTTCGGCAAAGCTATAGACATGACGGGTGGTCAGCACCGCATCGATGAGTTCAAAAGTCGCGTCGTGCGCTCGACCCAGATACTGATGGGCGCGCTGTCGAAATCCGTACAAGCTATCGTAGGTCATAGGCCTTTGCCGAGATTGGTTGTGCTTTCTCAGCTTCGGCTAAAAAGCGGCCCGAGTCTTGCTCGAGCTGCTTTTTTCTATGGCCTTAGTCTAAACTCCAGTTAAAGACTTTTAGTCCTCTATAGTCCTGGAAAAATGTTTTGCTGGGGAGCTGCCTGATCGTGTCGACGCTGCTAGTCAAGAATATCCATACCCTGATTACCATGGATGACCAAGACCGCGAGATTCGCGGCGGGGCACTGCTGGCGCGCGACAACGTGATTGAGCAGGTAGGCCCCACGGCTGATCTACCGGCAACCGCTGATCGGGTTTTGGACCTGGGCGATCGCCATCTGGTACTGCCGGGCCTGGTCAATACCCATCACCATTTCTTTCAAACCCTGACTCGGGTGGTGCCAGGGGCCCAAGATGCCTCCCTGTTCGACTGGTTGAGTGCCCTCTATCCCCTCTGGCAGCAGTTGACCCCCGAGGCGATTCGCCTCAGTGCCCAGGTGGCCGCCGCCGAGTTGATTTACTCCGGCTGCACCACCGCCAGCGATCACCTCTATCTATTTCCCAATGGCTGCACCCTGGATGACGAAATTGCCGCCGTACAGACCACTGGCCTGCGGTTCCATGCCAGTCGCGGCAGTATGAGTGTGGGCCAGAGCCAGGGGGGATTGCCCCCAGATTCTCTGGTGGAGGACGAAAGCCATATCCTCAAAGATTGCCAGCGATTGATTGAGCAGTACCACGACAATCGCCCCTATGCCATGGTGCGTATCACCCTGGCCCCCTGTTCCCCCTTTAGTGTCTCCACCGACCTGATGCGAGAATCGGCGGCGTTGGCCCGGTCATACCCTGGGGTGCGGCTACACACCCACCTGGCGGAAAATAACGCTGACGTGGACTACAGCTTAAGCCGGTTTGGGCTCACCCCTGGAGATTACGCCGCGTCGGTCGGCTGGCTCGGGGAGGATGTGTGGCACGCCCATTGCGTCAAACTGGACGATCGCGCCATCCACAGCTTTGGCCAGACAGGCACCGGGGTAGCCCACTGCCCCTGTAGCAATATGCGACTGGCGAGCGGCATGGCCCCCATCCGTTCCATGTTGGACTGTGGGGTGCCAGTGGGCTTGGGGGTTGACGGGTCGGCCTCTAATGACGGCAGCCATTTGCTGGCCGAGGCGCGTCAGGCATTTTTGCTGGCCCGGGTGCGGGAAGAAACCGCCTCGGCCCTGACCGCCCGCCAAGCCCTGGCGATCGCCACCCGGGGGGGAGCCAGGGTACTGGGCCGTAATGACATTGGCCAGTTGGCTCCAGGGATGGCCGCCGACTTTGTCACCGTTGATTTGGATCGACTGGGCCTGTCGGGTACGGGCTATGATCCGGTAGCGGCACTGATTTTTTGCCCGATTGACCGGGTGGACTATAGTTTCATCAACGGTCGCCAGGTGCTGACCCCAGAGGGCCTCTTGACCCTGGATTTGCCCCAGACGGTGCAGCGTCACAGGCAGGTGGCCCAAGCCTTAGCCAATCATCCAAACGGTTAGCTGAGGGATCTGCGGGTTAATGGGGTACCAGGCGGCCAGGTTTTCTTCCTTGGGGAGAAAGTCCGAGCAACGGGTACTTTATTTTGCTGCAAGTCCCTAAGGCGGTAATGGACTCGATACAGTGCCTATAATAAATTCATTGCTGGGGTTCATATGTCTGTTTAGAGACAGGGGCAGTCTACAGGTGTCTTCTACAGTTGCGTTCTACAGGTGCGTTCTACAGGTGCGTTACCTCTACCGTTAGCCACAGGTTGACAGCAGATTGACAGCAGATTGGGCAACCTCCTGGTCATAGGGTATTGAATGCAAATACTGGCATTAGCTCTGCCTGAGAAGTTTCGTCTGGGCATACATGGCTCCTGACTTTCCCCGCTTACCCGCTATGACTATCAGCGAAATGTTACAAGCTGGCATTGAACAGGCCCGGCTGGGCCTGTTTGAAACGGCAGTTGCCCTCTTTACCCAGGCGATTCAGCTCGATCAGAGCTGTGCCAAAGCCTACTACAATCGGGGTTGCGCCTATCGTGATTGGCAGCGCTATGCTGCTGCCATCACTGATTTTTCAGCGGCGATTCGTTTGGACTCGACCTTTGTCAATGCCTACATCAATCGCGGCAGTGCCCATCGCCAAATGGGCAACTTGGTGGAAGCCTTAGCAGATATCGATCAGGCGATCGCCCTTAAGCCCAAGGCCAGCAAAGCCTATGGCAATCGGGGGCGGATCAAACTTGATTTAGAAAACTACAGCGGTGCGATCGCAGACTTCTCTGTGGTGCTGGCCCAGCAGCCTGATTTCTACAAGATTTTGCTGTGGCGGGGGTTAGCCTACCTGAAGCTAGGGGCCCACACCGCCCTGGCGGAACATCGACGGGAGGCCTACCAACGGGCGATCGCAGATTTGACCCAGCTGTTGAAAGGCCAGCCTAACCACGCTGAGGCTTACAACTATCGAGCGGTAGCCTACTTTCAGTTGCATAACAACTACCAAGCTACCCTAGATATCAACCAAGCCCTGACCTGTCAGCCCGACTACGCCGAAGCCTACATTAACCGGGGCATGCTGCGCCACGAATTAGGAGATCTGCAAGGGGCGATCGATGATTACACCACCGTGCTAGATCTCGATCCGGCCTTACAAGACCGGTCTTATAATCAAACCTTGGTGGGCTTAGCCCTCGACAGTCCCGAGGCTACCTTTAGCGAAGACACACCGCTTAACCTACGGTTTCGCCTAGCGGATCTGTACGCTAGTCGGGGGCTGTTGCGAGCCCAGGTGGGGGATATGGACGGGGCGATCGCAGACTACACCCTGGCTCTGCGGTTTCGGCCAGATAGCGCCCGTGTCCTGGCCAATCGGGGGCGAGTGTTTAGCCGTCAAGATAACTATGAACGCGCCCTAGACGACTTTGACCGGGCGATCGAGCTCAATGACCGTGATGCCCTAGCCTATTGCGATCGCGGCTATGCCCTCTATTTTCTGGAGCAGTGGCCGTTGGCCCTGGAAGATTTCGATCAAGCCATTGACCTCAGCCCTAACCTGGCCGAAGCCTACATTGGCCGTGGCCACACCCAGATTCGTCTGGGTAAAGGGGCAAACGCCGCCATGGATGACTTTCGCAAAGCTCTGGAACTGTCCTGGGATAGTCGTCGCTCTGAGCGATCGCGGTTGATTTGAAACCTATGATTTGAAACCTAAACCCCAATCTCCACCCCGTTGTATAGGCTCATGGCCTTTTCCACCCCATCGGCCAACCCCTTCTCCAGGGCTCTGACGGCCACATCCACCACCTCATCCATGGTGCGTCGCTCGGCCTGGGAAAAGTTGCCCAACACATGGGAAACCACCGCGCCATCCTCCCCCTGCTTTTGGGCACTGCCAATGCCAATGCGCATGCGGCAAAAGTTTTGGGTACCTAAATGGGCGATCGCTGACTTCATGCCGTTGTGCCCCCCCGCCGATCCCGATAGCCGCAGCCGTAGCCGTCCAATCGGCAAATCCATGTCGTCGTACACCACTAGCACAGCATCGACTGGCAGTTTTAGCCAATCTACCACCGCCCGCATCGACTGCCCCGACCGGTTCATATAGGTCAAGGGTTTGAGCAAATACACCCGCTGACCAGTCGCCAACCGCCCCGCCCCATATTCTCCATGGAAACGACGCTCCTCCTTGAGGGGAACAGCCCAGCGCTTAGACAGGCGATCGACCACTTCAAACCCAATGTTATGGCGGGTGCCAGCATATTTGGGGCCAGGGTTGCCCAAGCCCACAATCAAGGCAATGGGGGAATTGTCCAACGGTTGTGCTGCGGTCATGGATTAACGCTAAGCCTGGGACTCAGATTCAACTGCCTCTGCGGCTTGGGGGGTAACTGCTTCCGATTCAGGTGCAGCAGAGCGATCATGGTTGGCTGCTGACTGGGGGGCTGCTTCGGTCTCCTGGGGGGCGATCGCCCTCGGTGGATCCGGTTCCAGGGTTGCCTTCATGGGGCTGGTGACAGCCTTCTCAATTTGTTCCGCTTCTTTTTTGAACTCTTCTTCAAACTCCCGAGAGGCGTCCTGGAACCCCTTAATGGCTTTACCCATACTGCGGCCAATTTCCGGCAGTTTTTTAGGTCCAAACACCAGCAGCGCTAGCACCATAATCAGTGCCATTTCGGGTAGACCGATGCCAAAAACATTCATATTCCACAACTCCTATCTGTATCACCGCTACTGTTGACCCTTGCCATGGATAGCGCTTAACAGCCCAGGGGCCATTCCCCTGAACCTACCCCAGTGTAGATCGTCCGGCGAAGGGAAAAACAGGCCTCCCCTTGGATCCTGCAAATTGAACTCCACAAAAATAGGGCTGAAGCAGAGGAAGCCGCCCCAACCCTATTGATACTGAGCTTGATCCGCTAACCAATTACAGACCGATGCTGCGCCAGTCAACGTCAAAGCTTTCCAAAACGATGGAGGAATTGTAAAGCTGAAGAATAATCAGCAAAAACACGAAAAACAGGCCAATAAACACTGCCATCAACGGCGTTGTTCCCCACCCTGGAGAGACTTTGCCATACTCAGAATTTAAAGGCTTTAGAATGTCTCCCAACCAAGTCCGTTGTGCCATGGATCCTTCCACAATCAACACTTTATAGTTCGTAATATTATAAGATGGAAGGGTTTCCCATTCTCATAAAGTTTATGGAACCTGCAACAGTTCTT
>SLIY01000250.1 GCA_007135385.1 Leptolyngbyaceae cyanobacterium CSSed165cm_216 | reverse complement strand
TAGCTAACGCTGGGCAAACAGTGGTGTATGTGGCGCTGGGGGACCAGGTGGTGGGGCTGTTGGCGATCGCCGATCAACTGCGCCCTGATGCGGCCCAGGTGGTACAAGGGTTGCAGCAGCAAGGACTACAGGTACAGGTGCTGACCGGCGATCGACCGGAGGTGGCTAGGGCGATCGCCACCCAACTTCACCTTGATCCCAACCAAGTGCGGGCAGATGTGTCTCCCCAGGGGAAAGTCGACGTGATTCGCCAGCTCCAATCCGCCCACCATGCCGTCGCCCTGGTGGGGGATGGGATCAACGATGCCCCGGCTCTGGCTCAAGCGGATGTGGGGATCAGTCTCCATTCCGGTACCGACATTGCCATGGAAACGGCTGACGTGATTCTCATGGGGGATCATCTGTCTGGGGTACTGGATACCCTAGCCCTCAGCCGAGCCACCTTCAACAAAATTCGCCAGAACCTTGCCTGGGCCTTTGCCTACAACCTGGTGGCGATTCCTCTGGCGGCGGGGGTATTATTGCCCACAGTCGGCATTAGCCTCAGCCCAGCCGCAGCCGGGGGTATGATGGCTTTTAGTTCGGTGGCGGTAGTGGTCAATTCGCTGCTGCTGCGCCGACACTCGGCCCTGACCTAGCCAGGGCAGAATTGACGGGAAGAAAAAAGATTAAGGAGAGAAGAACGAAAAACCTTTCTCCATTCCCTCTGAGTACCATTCCTCCCAGGGCGGACACTTGGGTTCTTCCCTGCACCATTCACCCCATCCCCGACTGGTGCATTGCGGCCCCGGGTTGACCACCAATGCCCAGACCCCGACCGCTAATGCACCCTACGATTTCAATCCAAAATCCAAAATCCAAAACCACCCCATCTCCCCCAACCATGACTACCCCAACCAACCCCATCCCCCCCGGCCCCGGTCAAGAATCGGTCTGGGACTATCCCCGGCCTCCCCGAGTGGAGGATTCATCTCGCCATATTCAGGTGATCTTTAACGGGGTGGTGATTGCCGACTCCCGACAGACGAAGCGGATTCTAGAAACTAGCCATCCACCGGTATACTACATCCCGCCAACGGATGTGCAGATGTCCTACCTCCAGCCCAGCCCCCGCAGAACCTACTGTGAATGGAAAGGGAGTGCCCAATATTTCACGGTAGTTGTAGGCGATCGCCAGGCGGCCAATGCGGCGTGGTGTTATCCGCAGCCCATGGCAGAACGCTTTCTCGGTATCGCCAACTTTGTGGCCGTTTATCCCAGCCTAATGGAAGCCTGCTACGTGGATGGGGAACAGGTTCAAGCCCAACCCGGTGACTTCTACGGCGGTTGGATTACTAGCGATATTGTTGGTCCCTTTAAGGGGGGACTGGGTACTTGGGGTTGGTAACCAAACCCCTAATACTGACTGGCAGACATGGGACTACCTTGACTCAGGGTATCAGGGTCTAGGTGCCAGGTATCAGGCATGGTTGGTCGCCTTACGTCTCAAAGTCCTAGTCGGGTTCTCAGTCGAGAGGGACTTCTGGCACAGAACTACAGGTGGCCGCAATGCCCAGGGTATCGCGGCTGTTCGTGAGGACGTCTACGGCCCGCTTCAGCTTGGCCTCTAAGAAGCGTTTTTGGTCCAGCAATTGTCTGAGCTTTTGATGGCGAGCAATGGCCAAGCTAATGGTGGACAGCTGCTCAGGGGGACAGGGGAAATAGTGGACCCGGCCATCTGAGTCGAGACTGCACAACCGATAGGTGGGCCCATTAGCCTCTGCATTGGGGGCTAGGGCAGAAGGGGCCCCGTCAGCCTGCTCCATGGACTCGCACAGTTGATCGACATAACCTGATAGGGCTTGGGGATCACCATGACGTAATAGGGCGGCATCAACCCCAGCTAAGCTAGCGTTACTGTCGATGGTTTCTAGCCAACCATCAACGATGGGGCCTTCTAAATAGAGATCTTGAATCTGCTGCACCGTTTGCTTCAAATCATGGTGCCAGGTGTTAACCGCCATTTGAATATCTTGTAGCACCTTAATCGCCAGGGCCGGGTTGGCGTCGTGGCGATGGCGACTAAAGCTGGGTCGCTTGCGCCGGGGCAAGGCGGGCAGCTGGGAGGATGGGGGTTGGATTGGGAAAGCGGTAACTGGGGCTTGGCTGGTCGTCTTGGCTGGGCCGTGGCTGGCAATGTTGAAGGAGACAGGTCGCCTTGGGTCTGCCGCCGCCGAGGGGGGCTGACCGGGGACAGTAACGGGGGCCAGAGACGGTAATTCAATCGATTCTGACGGATAAGCCATGGTGGTTGGACCCAGTAACGCCAGGGCGAAGGCTGGAAACCCATTGACGCGATCGCCCTCGGTTCAATTTATACCTAAAATCACTAGGTTTGAGCCATTTCCCATACATCTTCACTTAACCGCCAATTTGAGACATGGTACGGCTGTAGGCTCCCGTCACCCCCGAGTCTCGCATTTTAAAGTTAATGTCGGGTTTGGCCGCCAGTAGGTCTCCCACCTGACGCCGCAGTTGCACCAGGTCTCCCCCCTGGCGCAGAGGTGTCTTGAGATCAAGTTGGCCAGTTTCGTTCAGCAGACAGGGGCGTAGCCACCCATCGGCCGAGAGGCGCATGCGGTTGCAGCGATCGCAAAAACATTCCGACATTTGGCTAATGAATCCCACGGTGCCCATGGCCCCAGGAATTTGGAAGACATCGGCAGGGCCGTTACCAGTAACTGTACCGGCTTGTAGGCCCCAACGCTGACGAATGCGATCGCGAATCTGTTCTGAATCCACCCAGCCCCGGTCCTTAAATAAACTGTCGTTACCAATCGGCATGAACTCAATAAACCGCACATGCCACTGACGCTCCAAGGTTAACGCTGCGAGATCCAAGATCTCGCGATCATTCACCCCAGGAATCACCACCACATTTAGCTTTAGGGGGGAAAACCCAACCCGGTGGGCTGTCTGAATCCCTTGCCACACGTCATACCAGCGCGATCGCCCCCGGCCGCCAACAATCTGCTGAAAAACCGTAGGCTCTAGCGAATCCAAGCTGATATTAATCCGCCGCAGTCCTGCCTCCCAGAGGTCTTGAGCCAGCTTGTTGAGGAGAAAAGCATTAGTCGTCATGGCCAAATCCTGGGTTCCCGGCAGCTGGGCAATATCCCGCACAATCTCCACCACATCCGGTCGAATCAAGGGTTCTCCCCCCGTCAGCCGAAAGCGACAAAATCCGAGGGGTAGAAACACCTCCCGCAGCAAGATAGTAAGCTCTTCTCGGGTCAGCCAATCCTGCTGCTGCACATACTGCAAATCAACCCCCTCCGGCATGCAGTACTGACACTGAAAATTACAGCGATCAATCAGACTAATGCGTAAGTAGTCGATGGTGGGCATAGGGTTAGATGGGTGGATGGTTAAGTCAATGAATGGCCGTATGGCCGTAAGGGCAGACCTAGGGGTCTGGTTTAAATCTGATTTAGAGCCAATTGGCATCGTTGGGTGCTGTGGAACGATCTAGCCAGTTCATCGTTTGTCACGTTTTACAAGATGCAGCATCAGTTTAGCAACAGGTAGGTTGTTAAAGCAGACTACGGCATTACCATCCAGTGGGAAAAGCTGCTTTTGACCTTTGCGGCCGACGAGGGTCGGTTATCGCGACTTACCGAACGGTTCTGGCAACGATAATCTAGCGAAGTTAGCACTCGACTAGAACGAGTGCTAAGTTGGTCACTGGAGAGCTGAAAGAGCAGGACATGGCAAAAAAAGTTTCCTTTGATGAGAGATCTCGGAAGTCTCTCGAAAAGGGCGTTAACGCCCTAGCGGATGCGGTTAAAATCACCCTCGGTCCCAGGGGGCGGAACGTTGTGCTGGAGAAGAAGTACGGCGCACCGCAAATCGTCAACGATGGCATCACTATCGCTAAAGAAGTTGAGCTGTCTGATCCCTTCGAAAATCTTGGCGCCCGCCTGATGCAAGAGGTGGCGTCTAAGACTAAAGACCTGGCTGGAGACGGGACCACGACGGCCACCGTCTTAGCCCAGGCCATGGTTAAAGAAGGGCTGAAAAATGTGGCAGCGGGGACTAACCCGGTCAGCCTGCGACGCGGCATTGAAAAGGCCGTGAATCTGCTGGTTAAGGAAATTGCGGCCGTTGCCAAGCCCGTCGAAGGGAATGCCACCATTGCTCAGGTGGCTACCGTGTCTGCTGGCAGTGACGAAGAAATCGGCAAAATGATTGCCGAGGCAATGGACAAGGTGACCAAAGACGGTGTAATTACGGTAGAGGAGTCCAAGTCTCTGTATACCGAGTTAGACGTCGTGGAGGGGATGCAATTCGATCGCGGTTACATGTCCCCCTACTTTGTCACCGACCAAGAGCGGATGGTGACCGAGTTAGAAAATGCCCGGGTTTTGATCACCGACAAGAAAATCAGTGCTATCCAGGATCTGGTCAGCGTGCTTGAGCGCATTGCTCGGGACGGGGCTCCTCTGTTGATCATCGCCGAAGATATTGAAGGGGAAGCCCTAGCTACGTTAGTGGTGAACAATGCTCGCGGTGTGCTGAATGTGGCGGCGGTCAAAGCGCCCAGTTTTGGCGATCGCCGTAAAGCCATGTTGCAAGACATTGCTGTTCTGACCGGCGGTCAGGTAATTTCTGAGGAAGTTGGCCTCAACCTAGAAACCGTTGACCTATCGATGCTGGGGGTGGCCCATAAGGTGACCATCACCAAAGACACCACCACCCTAGTGTCTGACAGTGGCAACAAGGCCGACATCGAGAAGCGGGTGGCTCAAATTCGTAAAGAGTTAGAACTGACCGACTCTGAATACGATAAAGAGAAGCTGTCCGAGCGGTTAGCGAAGCTGGCCGGCGGAGTGGCCGTGATTAAGGTGGGGGCCGCGACCGAAACCGAACTGAAAGACCGCAAG
>SLIY01000280.1 GCA_007135385.1 Leptolyngbyaceae cyanobacterium CSSed165cm_216 | reverse complement strand
GTCTACTCTGGCCCTGAGCTTGGGTCTGGCAGCCCTAAGTGGTGGCATCGGTCAGCCCAGTTTGGCTGACAATCCTACTCTGACCATTTACTCGGGCCGAGGTGAGTCGCTGATTGGCCCCTTACTTGAGCAAGCCCAGACTGATCTGGGGATTGATATTGATGTGCGTTATGGCGATACGGCAGAACTGGCAATCGCCATTCTTGAAGAAGGGAATAACAGCCCTGCTGATATCTACTTTGGTCAAGATGCTGGTGCCCTAGGTGCTCTAGCAAAAGCTGGGCGCACAGCCACCATTCCAGATGATTTGTTATCTCTGGTGGACGAACGGTTCCGCTCTCCGGAGGGTCAGTGGGTCGGCATTACCGGTCGAGCCCGAGTGGTTGCTTACAATACTAATCTGGTCACCGCCGCTGAACTCCCCGATTCCGTATGGGAACTAACCGAACCCCAGTGGCGGGGGCGGGTGGCTTGGGCACCCACCAACGGCTCGTTCCAGTCGTTTGTCACCGCCATGCGTCTGGTGGAAGGAGATGAGCGTACCCAAGAATGGCTGGAAGCCATGAAAGCTAACGATGCTCAGCTTTACCGCAACAATACTTCCATTGTCGAGGCTGTGGGCCGGGGTGAAATTGACGCGGGTCTAGTCAATAACTACTACCTCTACCGCTTCCTGGCAGAAGATCCCAACTTTCCAGTGGCTCACCACTATACCCGTGGTGATGTTGCTTCAATGATCAATGTCGCTGGGGTGGCGATCGTTGATACCACGGATCAGCTCTCTGACGCTGAGCGGTTTGTGGCCTATTTGCTGCGGCCTGAGTCCCAGGCATTTTTCGCTGAGGAAACGAAGGAGTATCCATTGATCTCCGGTATGGCGGCTCCTGCAGAGCAGCTCTCTATCGACGAGATTAACCCGCCCCGGATTGATCTCAGCGACTTAGCCGATTTAGAGGGCACCCTGGCTTTACTAGAATCGGTAGGGGTGCTCTAGGTCTAGGGTGCTCTAGGCCTAGGATGTAGAGGGGATAGGGTGTAGAGGCCGCAGGACTGCGTAGTTGTTCAGGGGCGATACCCTGTGGTTGGGCGGTTCGTAGGGTACCGCTTGCCCTTGAACCACTAGACCGGTGATTTAGTACTTTACACTATACACCGCGCCCCCCCCCTTCCCCTCCCTATGCAGCCTAGGCCTACTATAGGATCGGTATGATTGAATCTGCACTGCTTATCACTTCGTCTATCTGTGGCTGACTCTGTATCCCGTCATTCTGCTCACAAGCGTCCCCCCCATCCGTGGTTAGGCTGGACTGGCGGTGATAACCGTCTGACCCGTCCCCCCTGGTTTTTAGTCGTCATGGCTACGATTACCGCTGTGGCCATGGTGCTACCCCTGGCTTACCTTGTGGTACGGGCAGCGGGGGCCGGAGTGCCTGAGCTGTGGGCGATTGTTACCCGGCCTCGCACTTTAGAGGTGATACTCAATACCTTGGGCATGGGGGCCTTAGTAGTTTTCTTCTCGGCTCTAATTGCTATCCCCCTGGCTTTTTTGACCATCCGCACTGATTTGCCGGGACGACGGTTTTGGACGGTGGTAACAGCGTTACCCCTGGCCATTCCCACCTATGTAGGTAGCTTCACTTTGATTGCGGCGTTTGGTCCCAGGGGCAGTATTTTGCAACTATTGTTGGCTCCCCTAGGGGTGAATCGTCTGCCCTCAATTTATGGACTCTTTGGGGCGGTTGTGGCGACGACCTTGTTTAGTTACCCCTATCTATTGCTGAGTGTGCGAGCTGGCTTACAGGGGATGGATCCAGCCCTAGAGGAAGCGGCCCGTAGTCTGGGTTGCAACCAGCGACAGACCTTCTTTCGCGTCACCTTATCCCAACTGCGACCGGCGATCGCAGCTGGGGCATTACTGGTGTTTCTTTACACCATTCAAGACTTTGGCACCCCGGCTCTGATGCAGTTTGACACCTTTACCCGGGTGATTTTTACCCAGTACCGCAGTAGCTTTAATCGCTATCTGGCGGCGGCTCTCTCGCTGATTTTGGTAGCCATGGTGATGGTGGTCCTGTGGCTAGAGTACCATTTTCGTCAGGCCCGAGCCGCCTACTACACGCGAGGATCGGCCATCAATCGTGCGCCCAATCTGATTCCCCTAGGGCCTTGGAAGTGGCCAGCGCTGATATTCTGTAGCCTCATCTTTCTCGTTAGCCTGGTGATGCCAATTGGGGTGACGCTGTTTTGGATGTTTCGCAGCACCCTATTTGGCGGAGTGGGCTATACCGCCTATCGGGCTGTTTCGATTTGGACCGTAGCCTTTAATTCTTTCTACGCCGCTGGTCTAGCAGCCCTAGTGTCAGTCCTATTTTCTCTGCCTGTAGCCATTTTGTCGGTGCGATTTCCCAGCCGCTTGACCACTTTGCTAGAACGCTGTTCCTACGTCGGGTTTGGCACCCCTGGCATTGTCGCGGCTCTGTCCCTAGTCTATTTTGGGGCCAACTATGTCCCCTTTGTCTACCAAAGGCTACCCATGCTGGTGTTTGCCTACCTGATTTTGTTTTTGCCCCTAGCGGTAGGGGCGGTCAGGGGCTCCCTGTTGCAGGTTAATCCATCGCTGGAGGAAGCGGCCCGCTCCCTTGGGCGCACCCCTTGGCAGGTGCTACGCCAAGTCACTATCCCCTTGGTGCGCCCCGGTATCATCAGTGGCACTATGCTGATTTTTCTGACCGCCATTAAAGAACTCCCAGCCACCCTACTGCTGTCTCCCATTGGCTTTCGCACCCTGGCCACCCAAATCTGGCAAGCCACCGCTGAAGATGCCGCCTTTGCCGACGCTGCCCAGGCCGCTCTGCTAATGCTAGGGGTCTCATCTATCGCCACCTTGATTGTGTTGTCCCAGGAGTTAAAGGGGGCTCCAGCTAAACGGTACGACTCGTAGATAGACAACGGTTAACGATCAGCACAACGGTGGCTGGGCCAGTGTTGATAGGCTTTATAAATGCCTGGCAGATAGCGCCGTGCGGCTTTAGCCGCCGTCAGCCTTGGGCCTCAATGTGGCGCTGAATCGTTTCCTAGGAAACATTCCCCGCAGACCCGCAGAAATAAGAACAAGTCTACATAGAGGGCAGCCTCAGTAGTGACGGGAACTCTTTTCTGAGCTGATGGGATGTTGCACCCTTAATGCGGTGCATGAGCTGATAGAGCGCTATCTGGGGTGGAGCATTCAGGAATAGGTGAACATGGTCAGGCTCTACCGCTAAGCTGACTACCTCGCAGTCCAACTCCTCAGCCTTGTCGTGAATCAGGGTAATCAGCCGCTTCTTGATGGAAATGGGATTGGCCGACTCAAATTAATCGGCGCATGGGATCTAGCCCAAGCGCCGATTAACCTGATTAGCTGCGTTCTCAGCCATCATAAAGACAGAACCTAAGCCCTGGCCTTTATGATGACAATTGCCTGCCTCAACAGACCCTGCGATCGCGTTTAGCAATCGTAGTACAGAGCTAGCTCGTAAGGGTGGGGCCGTAGCCGCATCGGGTTGACTTCATTGTCCAGTTTGTACTCAATCCAGTTGCTGATGAAGTCTTCTGTGAACACCCCGGTAGAGGTGAGGAACGCTTGATCCGCTTCCAGAGCCTTGAGGGCGTCCAGCAGAGAGCCAGGGGTAGAGGGGATCTTAGCCAGTTCCTCGGGGCTGAGGTCATAGATGTCTACATCCAGGGGATCGCCGGGGTCAATCTGGTTCTTGATCCCGTCAATACCGGCACAGAGCATCGCCGCAAAGGCCAGGTAGGGGTTAGAGGTAGCGTCAGGGCAGCGGAACTCCAGACGCTTGGCCTTGGGGCTATCCCCGGACAGAGGAATCCGCACCGAAGCGGAGCGGTTACCTTGGGAGTAAGCCAGGTTTACCGGTGCTTCGAACCCAGGCACTAAGCGTTTGTAGGAGTTAGTGGTGGGGTTGGTGAAAGCCAGCAGCGCTGGAGCATGCTTCAGAATGCCACCGATGTACCAGAGGGCGGTCTGACTGAGACCCGCGTACTTGTCACCAGCAAAGGTAGGCTGACCACCGCTCCAGATCGACTGGTGGGTGTGCATACCTGAGCCATTGTCGTTAAACAGAGGCTTGGGCATGAAGGTGACGGTCTTACCGTGCTTCTTGGCGACGTTCTTGATGCAGTATTTATAGATCATCAGCCAGTCGGCGGCCTGCACCAGTTCCCCAAATTGGAAGCCTAACTCGCACTGGCCGCCCGTAGCTACCTCGTGGTGGTGCTTTTCGATGGGGACGCCCAGGCTGGCCATGGTCAACAGCATTTCGCTGCGCATGTCCTGGGAGGTATCGGTGGGAGATACGGGGAAGTAACCCTCTTTGTAGCGGGGCTTATAGCCCAGGTTGCCATCGGGATACTCTTTGCCCGTATTCCAACGGCCTTCAACGCTATCCACGTAGTAATAGGCTGAGTGTTCATTTTGATCAAAACGAACATCGTCAAAGATGAAGAATTCTGCTTCAGGGCCAAAGTAAGCGGTATCGCCTAGGCCAGTGGATCTCAGATAGTCCACAGCTTTAGTGGCAATAGCCCGGGGACAGCGGGCATAAAGTTCCCCAGTTCGGGGTTCCTTAATGGTGCAAACCATGCTTAAGGTGGGCTCTTTCATGAACGGATCAATCCAGGCCGTATTGGGATCGGGCACCATCATCATATCCGACTCGTTAATGGCCTTCCAGCCCCGGATACTGGAGCCGTCAAAGGCCACCCCATCGCTAAAGCTACTTTCATCAATCTGGCTTTTATGCACCGTTAGATGCTGCCAGATGCCGGGCAAATCAATAAATTTCAGGTCAATTAACTCAATGCCTTCATCCTCAATTTTTTTCAGGATGTCTGCTGGGGTTGCCATGAACTACTCCTTAAACCTCTATAGCGTTC
>SLIY01000297.1 GCA_007135385.1 Leptolyngbyaceae cyanobacterium CSSed165cm_216 | reverse complement strand
CAGAATATAGCGAGAGTAGCTGATAATGGCCAGGACACCTGCTTTACCAGTTTCGACGATAATGTCAGTGGTGTCAGTGATGTCAATGGCTATGGAACTCAGCAGGCCAAACACCTGTCTAAGCGATTGCGGGGGAGTTTTAAGCGATATCCCAATACCCCTTCCGGCACTGTATGTGAGCTGATCTGGCCGGTTTGTAGAGAGGTTGTATGGCCTCTCTAACTCATGTTCTGGCGCAAAAGAGGACAGTAGAGGCCGACCGATAGCTTTTGAGACAGAGCCGTGAAGCTGTAGCAAGCTGATGATGCGCTTTGAATTGCCGATGCAAGCTTAGGCATCACATAGTGCCAGGCAAAAGACTGTACTTATGATCAGGTTACTACCATGTTGCATCTTCTCAATCGTGTTACGGGTTCTGCTGGTAAAACACTAACTTACTTATTTTGCCTCGGGGGGATATGGGCTTGTGTCACCAGTCCAGTCTGGGCCAACTACACCCCTCCTAAAGATGCCGATGCCCCCTCAGGATCAACGGGATCTAGCGGTGTTCGAGGTTGTTTAGATGCCTCTGGTGCTATGGCAGTTTTGGCGCCCCGTAGCCACGTTGGTCAGACAGCATCAACTCGTCCGACCGTCAGCTGGGCCATCACGGATACCCAGCCTTTTGCCATGGAAGTACGTCTCTACCAGGTCAATGATGGGGGGAACCAAACCTTGATAGAACAGTTTGCCCTTGAAACAACTCCTGGGATTATGCAAGCTACTCTACCCTCGACTCAACCAGACTTAGAACCGGGGCAACGCTATTTGTGGAAGGTAATTGTGCTGTGCAACCCCAATCGCCCATCTAACGCTCTGGTGGATCAAGTGGAAATGGACGTGGTAAGCCTACCCGCCAACTTGGTCGCTGCGCTGGACCAGGCTGATAGCCCTCTAGCTCGGGCTACTCTTTACGCTGAATCAGGGCTTTGGTACGATGCTCTGGCAGAAGCGCTGAATAAAGCTCCGGCCTACGCCCAAACCCTTCTACAAGACTTAGCAACCTTAGAGCAGGGCTCTGCCCTGGGCCAACAATTTGAAGAGCAGCTTAGGCGTGTGATGGAAGAATAGGTAGCTATAGCCAGTTACCCACCAAAATGAAAGGTGCCCAATAGGCTGGGTGCATTCCAGCTTGAATTAGACTCAATTGAGCAACTTGCAGAGCTTTAGCCTTAGTCGTTTGACCTGAGACGAGACTTTGGTAGAACTGCGCTGAGAGTTTCGCTGTCTGGGCATCGTCGATCGACCAGAGGGTAGCGATCGCGCTATTAACCCCAGCTCGTACGGCCACTCCCCCCAGCCCTAGAGCCGAGCGATCGTCCCCGATGCCGGTCTCACAGGCGGTAAGCGTCAGTAGGTCGATCTGCCCTGCCCCAGCAGCTGTGCGACCAACCAACTGCTCCAGATCCGCCAGGGTCATCTTTTCGCCGCTTCCGGTCACCAGAAAGGTATCTTCAGGCTGTACCCCAAATTTAGCGTGAGTAGCCATGTGCAACACCGTATAGGTGCCATCGGTCAGCTCTTGCCCCAGGCGCTGAGGGGTAAAGTCACGATCTAGCAGTATCGTCGTCCTAGGTAGGGTGTCCTGGATAAGGCTCAGCTCTTTTCTTACGTGAGGCAGGGGCTTAAAGCTCTGACCGGTCACGGTTACGCTCTCGCTCATTCCGGCTACCAGAGCACTGATCGGCGGTGGTGTAGCGGAGCGAGTAGCGGTCAGCGACAGAGTTGGCGCCGTGGCCAGAGCGTAAGTCTCAACTAAAAATTTCTCACCGTCATACAGGGCCGCCATTGGCACACTGCGTAGTATGCCATCGTTGACAAACACGAGTGTCCTGATCTCGGCATTGCTCAGATGTTGCGAGAAGGGACGGATCAGCCAATCATAAACCTGTTCGGCCAGGCCAGGATCAAAGGCATTGAACCAGCTTTCTAAACCTTGTCGGAAGTTTCTGATAGTGACTCGCAACGTCGCTTCATCTACGGGAACCCAGGCAGCCTGACGACTGCCATCAGGAAAACTGACAATAATAGCAGTGCGATCGCCCAAAATGACCGATGTAAATACGGCAGTGGCGCTGTCAGCGCCCACTAGCCCCACTGGGGTCTCTGCAAAAGGAATAATCTCACAATCGCTGCCAAAGTAATTTTGCAGCTCTGCTAGTCTGAGAGCGTCCACAGTTGTCAGGGCTGCAACCAGACTATCCCTTGGGGGGATCAGCGGCACCGGCTTTGCTTTGGCCGCTGTCGTTTCAAGTATGCCTAGCTGCAGGGCAATTAGCTCGCGGTAGATAGGTTCGACGCTATCACGAAAGTCAAATTGGAGTTCGCGATCGCTAACCAATAGGTCATTCCGGATAGCCTCCAGGGTTGCTACGGCTTGAGTGTACGCCTGGATTGCTGCCTCGCCTTTGCCTTGGGCTCGGTGAATACGGCCCCGTTGCCATTCCCACAGGTAGCGGCTGTCTTCGCCAGCCAGCTGCTGATCCGTCAACCACTCCGCCCGCTGGGTCAGAGCTAGGGCCTGGGGGTAGTTTCGCTGGCATTCGTACCAGTGACCCAGCGTTCCTAGGGCAAACGCCTCGCCCCGCCCATCTGCCAGGGCCTGGGCCCGTTCGATGGCCTGGGTCAGTAGGGCTTCAACCTGGGGATCTGGTGCCCTGGCAAAGCACCCTGCGCCCACCCCGCCGCTTGCCTCGCCAAACTGAATCAGGTTGGCCAGGGCAATGGCCGCAAATATCGTGTCATGGCCGTTGGGTAGCTGAGAAAGAATCTGGGCGGCCTCCACCTGGGCAGTTTGAGCAGATGCCGACTGACCGAGGCGGTGGTAGATAGGGATCTGACTGAGCTGCGATCGCAGCTGTGCTCCCCTATCTCCCTCCCGGATGGCCAGAGCCTGGCTCTCAGCAAAGTAGGCCAGCGCCCGCTGATCTTCTACGATGGCGTCGGCCAGAATGGGCTCGGAGACATCGCCGTCCAGGGTAGCCGACTCCGCTAATCGGTAGAGCACCTGGGCTTTGCCTATATGCACAGTGCCGAGGCTGTTGAGGGCAGAGATCTGGTAGCTAAATTGGTCACTCTGGCGAGCAATGGCCAGGCTTTCGTCTAGGGCAGCGATCGCCGCCTCATAATCACCCCGCAGGCGAAGGGCCTCCCCCAGAGATCCCAGGGCGGCGGCCCGGCCGACTTCATCCTCTGCGGCGGTTGCGAGGCCCACGGCACTGGCGGTTGAGCAGTGGTCGGCCTCGCCACACAGTAGGGCGATCGCTCGTCGATGCTGCCCCAGAGCACTGTAGGCTTGGGCCTGCTCGGTCAGCGATCGTCCTAGCGCCCGCCAGTCCCCCCATTGGCGATGCAGATCGCTAGCTTGCTGCCAGAGGTCTACTGCCGCTGCATTCTGCCCCATTTGACGATGGGTCCTAGCCAGGTTTTCAAGCACCACAGCTCGCTGCCTGGCCCGACTGCTCTCATCAGTCGCCTCCAGGGCCCTCTGCCACAGCTGCAATGCCCCTTGAAAATCGCCCTGCTGATAAAGGTCAACACCCTGCTCAACCAGCACGGGCAGCGATAACTCCTGAACAGTGGCAACGGCAGGATATAGCCCTAGCCCGACGTTTTGATAGAGCCCACCCAACCCGATACTCAAAGCCAGGCTAAGCAAAAAGCAAACCCCACGCCGTCGCCATCCCCATCCCCGGCAGCCAAGCATAGCCCCTCCTCCCCAGGCTCACAATGTAAGGCCGATTCTCACTGTTAAGGCGATAAATTCTGCTTCTAACCCCCTCTGCTCCTCGACACCCATCGTCAATTCATCGCGGTAGGTGTGAGAAATGGCATCAGGATCTATCTCACCGAGTATCCTGAAATTCTAGAGCTAGATCTGAAACAGCCAAGCCTACTTTAGGAAATGTAAAGTTTGCTATGGCGCAAACCCATTGCAGCGATCATGGTTGCTTCTGCATGGAGAACGTCCTTAACAGATTTCCTGGGTCGACACACCTTAGGAGTAAGCACTCCTGCACTGGGCGCATTAAGCCAATTATCGACGCTGGATGCTGTAGGTGCACTGGTTATATTTCTTTACCTTATCAAGGTATTGCTAGACCAAGCGTTTAACCCTTGATGTCAATTTTCTCCCAGTATTTTGAGGTACGTTATTCAGCATCTACATCTCCAGCTCAATTGGCTCTCGCTGCTTCATGGTGTGAGCCCTCTTAACTTTGTGTTGGCTAGCAATAGTCACAATATGCTGGGCGAAGGCAATCGCCTCCTTCCTTCCCTGTTTGTCATGAACTTGCCTCACCACCTCGCTCCCCGCCACTAGAATCAAAGTTACCTCCTTAGCCGAACACCCATCCCGCAACGCCCGCTGCGCCACCCGCAACTCCAAACTCGCTGCCGGTAGCCCTGTCGAGTAATGCTCCCAGAGTTCCAACAGCTGCTCCCTTGTTTTAAATTTTGGCGGTTCTGGAGCATCTACCCGTTGCTGCTCTCGTCCAACTGCCCTTCCAACCGCTCCAGCGAAGCGATCAACTGCTGCTGCAAAGCCAACTCGGTCTTGAGCTGCCCGTTCCAACTGCTCAAAGCCACAATCAACAGCCGCAACTGCTCCTGCAAGGTCGCCTGCGCATCGGCGGAGGTCTCGTCGCTGACGATACGCTGCAATTGCGCGACCAAGCGCCCCAAGCTCTGGTTCCAGTGCTGCGGCCACATCGCCAAATCCTCTCCCAAGGTCTGGACGTGGTCTTCCAGGTGCAGCACCCGCTGGGTGTTCACGCAGATCTCGGCCCGCAGCGGTTCTAAACTGCTCTGCAACACGCTGGCCAATACGCTCTCCCACTGCTCTGGGGTCAAAGCCGGGGATGGGTTCGGGTTGCCGTTGTTCCCGTTCGAGTAATTGTCCATGGTT
>SLIY01000326.1 GCA_007135385.1 Leptolyngbyaceae cyanobacterium CSSed165cm_216 | reverse complement strand
CTAATGAAATGGTGCGTCGACTCGTGGTTGACCACGAGCAAATAATTCGCAACCTGCGTCAATATGTGGACCAAACTGCTGATGAATTCCATGATGAAGGCACCTCAGACTTTCTGACCGGTTTGATGGAAGAACATGAGGAAATGGCATGGATGCTACGTTCCTTCATTGAAGGAGAAGCCCTAGACCCCAGTGGCAAACGGGAAAAGGCGATCGCGTCGTAGCCTATTCCTAGGGGCAGAATTGTCATACTTTGTACAAGGGTACAGCTTAGCTGTGCCCTATGATTGATCTCTATGCCTGTTTTGTTCAAGCTGCATTCGACGGCCTTTTGCCCCGTATTTCTATGCCGACCGTTACCTTTCCCCTGCCCTACTTGCAACGGCTCACCTCAACCCCGCCCCAGCATTTGGAGCAGCAGGCTTTCGACTATGGCCTAGACGCGGTGTTAACCGAGCACCATCTAGAGGTGGAAGTGACTGCCGAGCGCCCCGATTTACTGGCGGCAGAAGGCTTTACCCGAGCCATCAACATCTACAATGGTCACCCCCGCCCTCTACCCCAACAGCTGTACCCATCCGGTTTGACGGTAACGGTAGACGAGGCCGCACAAGGGCTGCGTCCTTACCTAGCGGCTCTGGTAGTCAGAGACGCTCACCTGCAGGACGGTGGTCTAGAGGTGCTGATTCAGTTTCAAGAGAAAGTTACCCAGACCTTTGGACGCCAACGTAAAAAAATTGCGATCGGGGTTTATGACCTAGATCAACTGATTGGGCCTTTGACCTATACCGCTGTCGGCCAAGACGATCTGACCTTTGTGCCCCTGGGGAGTCAGAATGCCATGACCGCCCGCCAAATTTTGGCCGATCATCCCTCTGGGCAACTTTATCGCCACGCCTTGCCCCCGGGGGATAGGGTGCCGGTGCTGCAAGATGCTGAGGGTACGGTGTTATCCATGCCGCCGATTGTGAATGCGGCTGGGATCGGGGAGGTTACCCCCCAAACTCGCCATCTGTTCATTGATGTCACTGGCATTTTGGCCAAAACGGTGCTGGAAACCATTAACATTTTGGCCCATAACTTCTTGGATACTGGTGCCCAGGTGCAAACGGTGGACATTGTCACCCCTCAGAGAACCCTGGTTACCCCCAGGTTAGACCGTCGCCCGGTTACCTTTTCTGCTAAGTACCTGAATGAGATTATGGGTACCGCCATTCCCAAGGCAAATTTGGGACGGGTGCTATCTCGTATGGATTTGTGCGTGACTGGCACTGACATTGTCCATGTGCCCACCTATCGTACGGATATTTTTAGCCAGGTGGACATTGCCGGAGATCTATTGGTGGCCTTAGGCATCGAGTCGCTACAGGCTGAACCCCTGGCGGTTAAGTTTCATATGGGTGATGCCCTGGCGTTGCGGCAATTTGGCTTTCAGGTGGGGGATTTGGCCCAGCGCATGGGACTGATGGAGGTGAAGAATTACATTCTGACCGACCCAGATATTCTGACTCGATTTGCTCCGGACTATGGCCAAACCAGTAATGCTAAAAGCCGCACCTTTAGTGCGACTCGCCCTCTATTACAGCCGGGGTTGTTGGATATTTTGTCGCGTAATATCAACGTTCCCAAGCCGATTAATATTTACGAAACAGGGGATATATTGCAGTTAGGGACCGATGGGGCGATCGCAGAACGTTACCGATGGGGCTTTGCCAGCCTCGATGCTCGGGCCTCGTTTAGTACCGCTAAGGCCTATGTTCAAACCTTGCTCAAGGCATTAGCCATTCCCTACACCCTGACCGCCTGCAACGCCCACTACTATCTGCCTGGGCGGGCTGCTACGGTCCTGGTAGACGGCAACCCCGTCGGCCAGTTTGGAGAAATTCATCCCCAGGTGCTGGCGGCGTTCTCGTTTCCAGAACCCGTGTGTGCCGGAGAGCTAGATTGTCGGCTACTACACCAGTTTCGGATCCAAGAGATGACTGCCACGGTTTAATTTAATTTTTGGGGTTAGTTTCCTGGGCTGGCTCAAACGATAATCTTATCTAAGCAATACTGTTTCCAACCACCATCCACCTTCTCGGCCACTAAAGGCGTCAAGGTCAGTTTTAGGGGGACGTCATCATTGGCATCTATCCGCAGGGCTGAGTAGGGGCGTTGCAGGGTGCTGCCCTTGCCCCGGCGACCCAAGTATAGGTGAGAGGTGGCCACAACGACGTTTTCGCCATTGCTGTTGTCGGTTATTTCAGTTAACTCTGGCCCTTCTGGCCGCTGTCGCCGCAGACTATAGCCGCTACCACCGCACACCATCCAGGGGATGTGGCGATCGCCATGGCCCGTATCGCCTGTGCGGAGATAGTCGAGGCAGTGGGCATGACCATTTAGCACCAAGTTCACCAGGGGTTGGTCCTGGGCAATGTCACCCACCTGATCGGCCACCGCATCCAGCACCTGGCGTAAGTGGTGACGCACCGCTAGGGTTTGCCCCTGGGGCCACTTGGTGATTTCACTCACATAGGGGGGATGGTGAAAAAACAAAATTCGCCCCCGCACCGCCGGATTTTGCCAAGAGGCAATCAGCCCATCCCGTAACCAGTGCAGCTGATCAAAGTCCACCGTGGGTGCTCGAGAAACCGAAAGTTGCTTGTCAATGTCGTAAATTTGCTCGTTGATCGCCTCTAGTTCTTCGGTAATGTCTTCTCGATGATCTTCAGTGGTAGGGTTAAAGGCATCCAGTCCTGCCTGACGCAGCAGGTCAGTCTTAGCGACTTCCAGCTGCTGGCGTTGTTGCACCAAGGTCTGACGACTGGTCCCACCGTAGCCATCATCCTTGAGGGGTAATGGGTGATTAAAGGTATTCGAGTCGATAGCAAAGAAATCAATGCCGCCATAGCGAAAGTGGTAATAGCGATTAGGCAACCGGGTAAACTGGCCGGGACGATAGGTAAGGCAACGGCGACCGTCCAGGGTGCTCGTATAGTGGCGATCGAGATGATTACCCAGGCGAGATTCGGGAATAGCCTTGAGATAGTCTAGAAAGGCGCGAGCATAGGCATCACCTTTAAACGAACCATGCCAGCCCACGTCAAGATCCACATAGGAGCGTAGGGCGTAGCGCAGGGGCTGGGTCAACCCGGCTAGCAGACCAATCCACCAGGGCAGGTCGTAATAGTCGTGGTTCCCTGGCACTGGCAACATAGGCCATTTGAATACCATCCGATCGTAGGCTAGTTGTCGGTAGCTTTCACCCCCCACCAGCCAGTCTCGATAGGGTTTGATGAAGTTTGCCATGTACTGTTCTCGAGAGCCCACCAGGTAAACCACATCCCCGGTGTGTAGGGTAAATCGGGCCCCGCTGCCATGGGTTAATAACTGCTGGGCAACCTGACGCTGGGGGCTACTGCGGCGATGGTGTCCGGTGCCACTATCTCCCACGACTAAAAATGAAAAGCCTTGATCAAGCGGCTCACCGTCTTCTAAGACCAGACGGGTTTGGTCGATGCCCCGCTCCAGCACCTGGGAGTGCTGCCACCGCACCCGCTGGGCCATGGTGCGCATCTTGGTCTCTACCCTGGGTTCGGTCGTCAGCTTAAACGGCATTGGCTTAGAATTAAAGGTCTTGACGATCAGGTTTCTTACAGGCCCATGGGGTTTTATAGTGAGCGCATCTTGCCCTATCTGCTGGACTTTTCCCTGTCCGATCCTACCCTGGGGGAGTATCGTCGGCAGACGTTAGCCCAGGTGTCAGGCCAGGTCCTAGAAATTGGTTTCGGCACCGGCCTGAACCTGTCCTACTATCCCGATGCCATTCGCCAAATCGTTACAGTAGATCCTAATCCAGGGGTACATCGGCTAGCCGAAAAGCGCATTGCCCAAGGGGCGATCGCAGTGGATCATCACATTCTTGGCGGTGAAACCCTGCCGATGGATAACCATACCTTTGACAGTGTAGTCAGCACGTTTACCCTATGCAGCATTCCTAGGGTAGATCAAGCCCTGGGGGAAATCTATCGGGTGCTCAAACCGGGGGGGCGATTCTTTTTTATGGAACATGGCCTTAGCCCTGAACCGGGGGTGCAAGCTTGGCAGCATCGCTTAACCCCACTACAAAAACGGATGGGTGATGGCTGCCACCTCGATCGCAACATTCAGCAGTTAGTTGAACAACAGTTTGATACCGTCGCCATCACCGCTGATTACGCCAAACCGCTACCGCGCATTGTGGGGTATCTGTACCGGGGTGTTGCCACCAAGCAGGCATCATAAACACTGATCCCCATTCCTTCATCCACCTCCGTTGCCATTTCCTGCCCGGGCGGACACATAGTCCGCCCCTACGGCATCTCTCCTTCCCCGATCGGTGTATTGCGGCCCCAGGTTGACCACTAATGCCCAGACCCCGACCGCTAATGCATCCTACGATTTCTACCACCCGCCCAAATTTCCCCGCTATCGGCATTCCCCACAAGGGCAGACACACAGGTCTGCCCCTACCCCACCCCTCTACTCCCCTACTCCCCTACTCCGTCACCATTGGTGCATACACTCGTAAACTCTGGGGTAAACACTCGAACTCAATCGGGTTCGCGTCTACTACTTCGCCATCGATCACCAGCTTCTGGGCAGGGTCAGTGGTGACTCGAATGCGACGGGCGCGCAGACAGAGTAGATCGTCTCGCTGGGTGGGGGCTTTGACCACCGCTGAAGCCACCAGGGAGGCCAGGGCATTGATCCCTTGGAGTCGGTTTTGGCTGGTGGCGATGGTGACATCCAGCAGCCCGTCGTCGGGGATCACCTCGCCAAATCCTTGGGCCAGCACTGACGTAGGAGGAGCCACATTGGCAATGGTAATGGCGGCGGGCTGTAATTCGCTGACCTCACCATCAATATCAACGGTTGCCTGAAATGCCTGTTGGTCAGCCAGCTGCTGAGCCCCAGCCAGCACATAGGCCAGGG
>SLIY01000346.1 GCA_007135385.1 Leptolyngbyaceae cyanobacterium CSSed165cm_216 | reverse complement strand
TGCTGGATAAAGACAAGCAGAGCGAAATCGTTGACCCGACCACCAATAAAACCCGCGACGACGAAATCAAAGAGATGTTTGAAAAGGCGATCAACAAGCCTCGGGTCAACATCAAACCCCAGGCCCTCAAGGGCGAAGGCGCACCCCCAGCCATGGTGCTGCTACCCGAAGACGCCCGCCGCATGCAGGAAACCATGGCGATGATTCAGCAGCAAGAAATGCAGTTCCCTGAGGACCATGTGCTGATGGTGAACACGGCCCACCCGATGATTCAAAACCTGCTGGGCCTCAGCCAGAGCACGATCATCGGCGCCGACGGCGGTAGTTCCCCCGCCGGTGACCTGGCCACCCTGATCTGCAATCAGGTGTATGACACAGCGCTGATGGCCCAAAAGGGCTTTGATGCCGATGGCATGAAGGCGTTTGTGGAGCGATCGAACACCCTGCTGACCAAACTCACCGAGCGGTAGAAAGTTACTCGGTAGCGCCAGATCCCTGGGTTCTTGAAGCACCCAGGGATCTTTAGGTCTATAAGATTGGGGACTTGGTTCTGGCCAAGGGAAAGTAGCTAATTAAAATCACATCACCCTCCAATGCTTTAGGGCCGGTTGTCGGCTGTCCAGAACGACGCGCCTCAATCCATAGTTCAGCGGCTTTGAGCATGACCGCTGTGGTGATGGGCAAGTAGGGCAACACAGATCCAACTTGATCGAGGCATTGAATACTTTTCAGTCACCCAGCCCGAAGCAACTGACGACGCACTTCATAGTCAGCAATTTCAGGAATCATGGCGATGTAGCCCCTGGGTTCGAGGGAATTTAGTCAAGCCTTACAAGCTTGACAGACAGGTTTTTTAGGGTTACTGGCCATACCGAGGGGAGCAGCATGTCTAACCGATACTAGGCCATCACCATGCCGCCATCCACATTAAATACCTGACCTGTAATATAAGCCGCTGCCGGGTCCGCCGCCAAAAATCGCACCATACCAGCGATATCCTCAGGCTGGCCAAATCGGCCCAAGGGAATGTACTTGAGAATCTCGTCAGTATTGGATAACTCGCCGGTCATGTCGGTTTCAATGAAACCAGGAGCCACTGCGTTGACCGTCACCCCCCGACTGGCCATCTCTTTGGCAATAGTTTTGGTAAAGCCAATTACCCCAGCTTTAGCGGCGCTGTAGTTAGCTTGGCCAGGATTGCCCATTTGCCCCGCCACCGAGGCAATATTGATAATCCGCCCCGATCGCTGCTTCAGCATCGACTTAGCTACCGCCCGGGTACAGAGGAACACTCCGGTCAAGTTGAGGTCAATCACGGCTTGCCAATCTTCGGGTTTCATCCGCAGTAGCAGGGTATCGCGGGTAATACCAGCATTATTCACCAAAATGTCAATCCGGCCCAGCTTTTCTAAGGTGGTTTTAAACAGAACGTCCACCTGGTCCGATTGGGACACATCCGCCTGAATCGCCAGGGCACTGCCGCCCTCGGTGGTTATTTGGGCGACTAGTTCTTCCGCAGCAGTGCTAGAGCGAGCATAGTTAACCACCACCTGGGCCCCTGCGGCAGCCAAAGAGCTTGCTATGGCTCGACCAATACCCCTCGATGCACCAGTAACAACAGCGACCTGGCCCTGTAGGGATGGGGAGGATGGGGACATGGGAATACCTCGATCAAGACAGCTAATGCCTGTTTTCCTGGTTCAGGCACCTTGCTTCATGGTTTTATCACGAAATGGGGAGCTGAATTCTCGATTCTGAATTTTGAGTTTTGGATATCAGCATCTATCTCCCTCTCGCCTCACCCATCCTTCCCCGATTAGCTGTAGCCACCAGTTTCTCGAAAAATCACTGGGGCATGCTGTAACCGCTGATAGGTGCGATGTTTGATGTAAAGTTCTCGATTGGTGAAAAAGAATAGCGAAACCGCTTCCCAAAGAAACACCCAACCACCGATAAAGATCCCTTCTACCGCAATTGATGTGGCCGTTCCTTCTACAAGATAACGCGGAAAAGTGGTGCCAAACCATAGCAGCACAAACCCCATGACAATGTATCGCAGCACCAGATGATTGTCTTTTTTAATCTCTTTTCGCAGTTGATAGGTCTTAAAGGCAAAACTATTCCTCAACCCGGTGAGAAATTCTACCTCCGCTTGATTATCCCGGCTACCAGAGGGCAAAATAAAGCAGAGCTCAATCGAATAACGCTGGGGAATGTCCTCTGCGCCAGCTTCCAGATAGACTTCCAGATCAGGATCTAGATCACGTCGTTTAAATGGAGCCGGGTCCCACTCACTGAAAATGTCAGCGTAGCTATCTAGAGCCACCTCGATCATGTAGGCGTTATTGTCAGGATCGACTTCGTAAATTTCCCGAAGGAATTGGTCCCGCGGCTTGATCATCGTGGTAGAAGGCTACTGGTATCGCGATCGCTAGAGAGATTACCTGATCAGGAAACTACGCCAACGCCATGATTTGGTTAGAGCCAAGGGGACCGCATCATGATTGATTGCTGTCAGAAAACTGTTTTTCAACAGTTTTCTGACAGGGAGACAATGCCCACCCTATGGCAACCAAAATCACTAACCAAAGCGGCTATCTGCTTTGGTTGAAAAGCTCCTAAGTGGCGGTGGTCTCTGTCGTTGCCTTCCGCACAGCCAGAGAGGCCGCTAGCAAGGATATCCCACTGAACAGCAGGCTAATGCCCACATAAAGCCCGATTAACCACAGGGCACTAAATGGCCAGTTATTCAGTACCAAAATACCTAAAATTAGAGTAATGATACCGTTAAGCACCACCAACCAAGACATGCTGTTACCCGTCCGGTTAGTAAACCCCATAATAATCGTAAACACCCCTTCGGCAATGAATAAAATGCCAAAAGCCAGGGTTAGGGCTAGGATAGCTGCACCCAGGTTAAACAAAATGTACAGACCAGCAATGACATAGAAAATACCTACAATCAGATTTAGCCAAAATCCCCTAACTGGCTTTGACTGGAATGACTGAACAATCATGATGATGCCGCTAATCAGGGCTAGCCAGCCAATCGTAGCCGTAAAGAAAGCTGAACCCAACGTCGGCATCAAAATGGCAAGCACACCCAAGATAATTAGCGCGATACTCAGGGCAATGACCCACCCAGTCGCCTTTTTGATTTCTGCTGCAGGAGTGAAATTGGTTGTCATAGTATTTACCTCAATGACTTGAATTAGTTGATGACAAGAGATTTAGAGTTGATAGTCAGGCACATCTACTGGGCAGACATCTGCATGGTGCCACTGCCAAACCTCAGGTCAATAAACAAATCACCATCCTGAAAAAAGTAAAGGTCAGAACTACTCAAAGCCTGGACAAATTCATTGTCAACAGAACCTTCAGGGCACGCCATGCGAGTCGTAGCAATTTCGCCAACGTCCAAGCGGCGGTCAGGTCCTAAGGTGTAGGAACCACGTCCCTGGTTGCAGTCAGCTTGCACCAGCAGTTCTCCGTCGTCCATCAATTCGACCGTATAGTTTTCGGGTGAATCAGCCACAATCAGGGTGTCATCAGCCATTTGAATTTGCTGCATCTGCCATACGGTACCCACGAGCGGTGGGGTAGGTGTGCCAGAAAACTGGATAGTGCCACTGTCAAACTGCATGTCGATGAACAGATCATCGCCTTGGAAGAAGTACAGCGCAGAGTTATTCAAGGCCTCTAGAAATTCAGTTCCAATGGAGCCTTCTGGACAAGCGGCTAGGGTGGTGGGCCCCATGGTTATCGATAAACGGTTGTCGTCTTCTACCGTGTACTGACCGATGGCACGGTTGCAGTCAGCTTGGACAAACACTTCGCCATCATCTGAGAATTCCGCCGTGTAGTTTTGGGGCGGCTGTGCCGTCAGTAGTTGACCATCGTTCATCTGAATTTGCCGCAGTTCCCACTCTGTGCCCACTAAGGGAGACATTTCAGCCACGTCGGTGGGGGCCACACAAGCTGCGGATCCTAGGGCTAGAGCCGACACAGCAGTAGCCACAACATAACGAGAAAAAACCATGCTTATCCTCAGTCACCTGAATAAATGCAAAACTGGGCTCACCACTTATAGGCTATTCACCCAAGAACGACAAGCCAAAAAATGCCTTACCCAATATGGTAAAGCGGGAATATATGAAACCTCTATGGAACTATAGGTAAGAGAGGTTTCTTAACTAAAGGCATCAGCCGGAGGGCGATGCTTAGCCACCTGAGCGATTAGGATCAAAGCCACGATCGCACCTACTAACCCAGCTGCGATCGCACTGATCATCGCATGGATAGCGATCATATTAGATGGGGTAATCAATGCCCCTTGAGTCATGGTTGTGGCCGTTTGTCCTGGGCTAATAACCGTAGCACCTTGGGGGAGTAGCAGCATTTTCCAGGTCAGCTCACTCACCCGCCAAAGGGCGATCAAGACCGATAGGGCCATAATGATCAGGTTAGTTAGCAGGCCAATGCTAAGGATGCGCTTCACCTCTGATTTAGCGGGCCTTAGGTCTTGGCTGTCTAGACGACGAGCCACCGAGATGTAGCGAAAACACCAGTAAATACTGAAGAGCAACAGCAGTAGACAGACCACAGCTAGCCATAGCCCGGCAGAAAAAGAGGTCATTTGCCAACGCCCCAGGTTGAGCAGCACTTGGGTGATCACGACCAATAGTGGCCCGACTCCCAACATAATCTGCAAGACCAAGCCAATCCAGCCTAAACGACGGCAGGCACGAGCCAGTTGTTGTGGCGTTAACGTTGTCTTTTTTGGCCTAAAAAAATTAACCACCCTTTATACCCAGATGATATCCTACTAATACCATACAGGCATCCTGCAGAATCAAGCCAGAATCAAGCCAGAACTGAAGCTTAAATCTTTTGGCATTTTGTTCATGACTCAACTAATGGCTCAACAAAATCGGATTAGGCAAGTGTTGAGCCCTGTAATGTTACGAGTTAATAAATACACTCC
>SLIY01000452.1 GCA_007135385.1 Leptolyngbyaceae cyanobacterium CSSed165cm_216 | reverse complement strand
TAAACCCTGCCCATCGACCCCTGACCTAGGGGCTCCATGAGTTCGTAGCGATTTGCTAACTGACAACCTAAGTTTGAATCAACCATTAGCTTTGAGCTAACCACTGTGGGTGATATCTCTAACATTCCCATTCAGGCAACCGTTAGACCGAAACTGACACCAGGTCTTAGGCTCTTGTTAAGCTTTGGACGGTTGTCCTGATCGTTATCGTTTACACACCCTGGCCCCCCACACCCCCCTCGTGCTTAGAGGCTAACCCGATACTAACTCCCAGATGTACCCGCACCTTGTAATTGTAAAGTCGCTTCCATCGCACTGGTCAGGTAGTGCCCGGTCATAATGCCGCTGGATAAATGATACTGCTGCTGATTCAGCCGATAAAGGGTTTCAAAGCCAGTTCGGCGTTGGCGATCGCCCAGGGCCCAATACCGTTGAATAATGGAGTCGGGAGCCACCCAGCCTTCTCCTTCTACCCGCCCCAATAAGCTGTGCTGTAGCACAAAGGTATACTGGCAGTCTCCACTGGTTAGCCGACCCCGATACTGCAAGGCCATTTCCTGGGGTTGGGCATTGGGCAAAATCAATTTCATCACCATAGTAAACCAGTCATCACGGCTCCAGGCGACCAAAATTTTCCCCTTAACAGGGACCGGTAGTCGGTCTCGCTCAATCCAACTGCCTTGCAATGTCCAACGTCCTGGTTCAATTAAAAAGCTATGAACCACGGGCTGCTCCCCAAACCATACATCCCCACTATGCTCTGGCGGTCATTATTCTGGCACCAACTGATCTACCACGTATCATTTTGGGCAGCATCCAGACTATGCTCCCTGACTAAGTTTAGCCCAAGTCTAAGCTGGCGTTTGACGCTGATCGCTTGAATATGCTGAGCGTATTCCATCTCACAAAGACGTCCGTAGGATAGACCCTGAATTCAGCCCTATCGTTGGGTCGCACCAAGCATCTAGGACTCTAGCCGCATCGGTCGGCCAATTGTCCCTGACACCTGGCACCCGATACCCTCAACCAAGAGGGTGATAGTGCTGCCAAACAGGCGGAAAATTTAAGCCGGGACATTCTAAAGCGGCCAGCAGCCAGAATCCAGTCCATTTTTGGGTTCTAACTCCTGAATTCTATTACGGGCATAACGTCCTACCTGATAAGAATACGCCCTCTACGGATAGTTGAGGTGCCCTAGAACAACCGGCAAAGTAGCCCCGGTCACGGTGGGTAAGTTCCCTGGGAACCGCTGCCAGTGCCAAAATCCTAGGACGGCAAAGGCGATCGCCTCCTTATAGCTGGCTGATAGGCCGACCGCATCCGTCGACATCACGGGACAGTCAGGGCAGTAGGCCTGGAGTCGGTCCATCAGCACTGGGTTGCAACTGCCACCGCCCCCCACCAAAATGGTATCTGGCTGATCGGGTAAAAAGGTCGAGTATTCTTGGGCAATGGCGGCTGCCGTAAATTCTGTCAGGGTCGCCACCAGATCGGTCGGGCTCAGGCCCCGCTGCTGGGCCATGGGATAGCACTGGTTAAAAAAGCTCCAGCCAAACAGCTCCCGTCCAGTGGATTTGGGCGGGGACTGGGTAAAATAGGGGTGCTTTAGCCACTGCTGTACCAGGTCTAGACATACCGTACCCTGGGCCGCCCAGGTGCCATCGCGATCGTAGGTTAGGGTACCTTCCGAGAGGGTGGCCATGGCAATGTCAATCAGTGAGTTGCCGGGGCCAGTGTCCCACCCTAACACCTTAGGGGGAACGGCCTGCCGCTGTGGCCAGGGGGGCAGATAAGTAACATTGCCAATGCCGCCAATGTTCTGCACACAGCGCCGCTGTTGGGCATGGCTGAGTAAACACAAATCCACAATCGGCACCAGGGGAGCCCCTTCACCGCCAGCTTCCAGGTCGGCTCGGCGAAAGTCACTGACCACGGGGCAGTTGACCTGACGGGCGATCGCCGCTCCCCGACCGAGTTGCACACTGTAGCCCAGGCGGTTACCAGGCTCGACCGGACGATGAAACACCGTTTGGCCATGGGACGCCACTAAGTCTGTCGAGCCAGCTTGGGCCATTAAAGCTTGGGCCGCCTGGGCAAACTCATAGGCAATGGCATCGTCAAGGGTGGCTAGATCGACCATGGTCAGGGGCTGTCCAGCACACACCTGGGTAATCTGCTGTTTTAAGTCAGTGGGGTAGGGATAGGTGAGGCCATCGACGTAGTGGACGTTGATGACATACCCTGCCCCCTCAATATCCACCAGAGCGGCATCAATACCATCAATTGATGTACCGCTAATTAACCCAATAACCCGCATGGATAAAATGCCTGAAACAACGGCGATAATTGCGATGTCCGACTTTCGGTACTAGACGGGCAACTTTTCTAGCCCCTTATTACTGCCAATGACCACCATTAATCCCCCAGATTGCAGGCGGGTGACAGGGCTGGGGTTAATTTCAAACTTGTCAGCCTGGCCATTTTGGCTGATGGCCAACAGGGTCAGTTCATAGCGGTTGCGCAGATCCAGATCCACGATAGTCTTTTGGTCGAAGGCTTCCGGCACCACCACCTCAGCAATGCTATGGTCAGGGTCAATTTCAAAGCGATCTAAAATCCCAGGGGAGGTGAGGGACCGGGCCAGCTCGCAGCCCATTTCATGTTCTGGAAACACCACATGGTCAGCCCCTACCCGGTCTAAAAGCTTGCCATGAATCTCTGAGGATGCCTTAGCTACCACATTTTTCACCCCTGCTTCCTTCAGGTTAAGGGTGGTAATGATGCTTTCTTCCACGTAGTTGCCGATCGCCACAATCACCGTATCAAAGTCAGTGATACCCGCCTCTTTCAGGGCGCTGGGTTGGGTGGTATCCAGCTGAAGAGCATGGGCGGCGATTTGATCGGTCAGAGCCTGGCTGACTCGGCGTTCATCGGTATCGGCCGCTAACACTTCATAGCCTAAGCTATTCAATGTACCGCACACGGCCCGGCCAAAACGACCCAAACCAATAACCGCAAACTGCCGATTCGGCGATCGCATTTTCCGGAGAAAACTCAATGATGATAGGTTCACAGACATGCCCACAAGACAATAACAGGCCAGCTTTGAAACAACCCCTAACCAGTACCATTATTCACTACTAACCGTAGTTGCCGATGGAATTCTTTGCTCGCTGAGAATCCTTTTTTGCTAGGCTAGCCTAATGGTTTCGGGGAACAAATCGACGTGAATATGCAACTTGGTCGTGGCAAAACAGCTCGTAGAGCATACGGAATTGATGAAATTGCGCTAGTACCTGGTCCCAGGACTCTGGATCCTAGCTTAGCTGATACTCGTTGGCAGATTGGTGGGATTGAGCGGGAGATTCCGATTATCGCCAGTGCCATGGATGGTGTCGTCGATGTGTCTATGGCCATTCAGTTATCTCAACTGGGGGCTCTAGGGGTTTTGAACCTAGAGGGCATTCAGACCCGTTACGAGAACCCCAACCCAGTCCTCGATAAAATTGCAGCCGTAGGTAAAGACGAGTTTGTGGGCTTGATGCAGTCGCTCTATGCCGAGCCGATTAAACCAGCCCTGATCAGTCAGCGAATTCAAGACATCAAAGCTGGGGGCGGCATCGCTGCCGTCAGTGTTACCCCCGCTGGAGCTACCAAGTTTGGCGATACCTTGGCCGCTGCTGGGGCCGACCTGGTATTTGTACAAGCCACCGTGGTCTCCACAGCCCACCTATCCCCTGAGTCGATTGCTCCCCTAGACTTGGCTAACTTTTGTGCCGCCATGCCCATGCCGGTGATCTTAGGCAACTGTGTCACCTATGATGTGGCCCTGAATTTAATGAAAGCTGGAGCGGCTGGCGTCCTGGTGGGCATTGGTCCAGGGGCAGCCTGCACCTCCCGTGGTGTGCTCGGTATTGGGGTGCCCCAGGCTACCGCCGTGGCTGACTGTGCCGCTGCCCGTGACGAGTATTTTCAGACCACAGGGCGCTATGTCACCCTGATTGCTGATGGTGGCTTAGTGACCGGGGGCGACATCTGTAAATGTATTGCCTGTGGGGCCGATGGGGTGATGATTGGGTCACCGTTCGCCCGAGCGGCTGAAGCCCCAGGGCGAGGGTTCCACTGGGGCATGGCCACCCCTAGTCCAGTGCTGCCCCGGGGTACCCGCATTCGAGTTGGCACCACGGGTAGCCTAGAGCACATCCTGCGAGGGCCAGCCCAACTGGATGACGGCACCCACAACTTCCTAGGGGCATTGCAGACTAGCATGGGCACCCTAGGGGCCAAAAACCTGAAGGAAATGCAACAGGTGGAAGTGGTGATTGCCCCTTCGCTACTGACGGAGGGCAAGGTCTATCAGAAAGCTCAACAATTGGGTATGGGCAAGTAGCCGATCACCTATCCAGCCCAGGATGCTTATCATTAGTCACCCAAACAGACAACTATTGGGTGGCAGCTTTGCAATTGTCCACTGTAGAATATAAAAAACGGAACTAACATTCCGTTCACTCCTCACACCACACTCCGCCCAGGTCTTTTTGACTTGGGCGGTTTCTTATTTGGGGTAACGGCTAGAGCCTCGGGACAGAAAACCGGCTTCTGCATCCCCATACCAGTATGGCTTACCATACATTTTGATTGATCCAGAAACCGGATTGCTAGCCACACTGTGCCGAGACTCTAGATGTTTACTGCTTCTAGCCGCTCAGGTGAGCCTGGTCCTGGTTCACCACCAGGCACAGTAAAGGTTCCCTAACCCAGATTTAGCAGCTCCACAGCCCGCTGGGCTCGTTACTTTTCCAATCTCAGGCCCCTGTAGATCAGGCCAATGTGTTCTATTCTGTTAGGCAATGGCTAAAAACCCCCCGTTTTTGGCTATGGTAAGATGGCGTGTGTTTAAGAAAGGCAAGGAAGACTAGGCATGGCAGCCGCTCAGGTCACAGATTCTACGTTTAAGCAAGAAGTTCTGGAAAGTACAGTTCCCGT
>SLIY01000440.1 GCA_007135385.1 Leptolyngbyaceae cyanobacterium CSSed165cm_216 | reverse complement strand
GGGCGCGATCGCTTTTGTTTGGCTGACTGAGCCTTACAGGGCATTGGCCCCAGGGGAAATTAGCCGATACTAGCTTGAGGCCATCTGAGGGATAGGGTGTAAATCGACCGCCGCCTGAAAGGCATCCCAGGCCAGGATATCGTTGAGCAGGGCTCGGTAACCAGCCACGTTCGGGTGTAAACCATCCGGGCATAAGTAGGGCTGCCACCAAGCATCTCCCCGCCCTAACCAAAGATTAAGGATATCCAAATAGGGAATGTTGTAGTGGGAGCAGGCCAGTTGGGTGGCCTCTTTATAGCGCCACTGTTCGCTGTGAGAGTAGTGCAACACCTCGGCAAAGGGCATCGCTGACTCATTCACCGGGGTCATGCCCACAAACAAGACTGGACAGAGTTGACGCGCTTGGGTTACCAGCGCCCCAATCTTGTCTTGGAACTCATCATAGTTCGTGTAGTTACGCCCTAGGGGACGGCCCACTCGGGCCGAATCATTCACCCCCACCGACAAGACAATTAAGTCAGGCACCCGATTGCGAATTTCTCCCCGCTGACTAAATTCGTGGTGCAGTCGCTGCATCACCTGGTTGACCCCATCACCTCGGACGCCCAGGTTATAGAAAACGGCTCCGGGATGTCCTGGCACCATAGCCTGACGACGCAGACGCTCTACCCAACCCCCCCCTTCTGGGTCGCCAAACCCATATACTAAACTATCGCCTAACACCACCACCTTTTGGGGATGAACCTGCTTGAGCTTGAAACTAGAGTTAGGAAACTGGGGAACGGCAACCATAGAACTCATTCAGTAAGACGAAGCAGAACAAAAGGTAACCAGAGCGATAGTAGTGAATCGAAAATTGTTATAAATTGTTTACATATTAGCCCTATAACCGCTGATCCGAGCACTGCATTTTCCAGAAAAGGCAGAATCGATCGCTTTCCTACCATTGGCCTTATCCCAGATCGAGCTTACCCCAGCCAAGAGAGGTTCACGCTAAAAAGCCAAGAGAGGTTCATCTTAGAATCATATGTGTAAAGCACCCTGCCCACTACCGATCTCTATGGCCCTGGGGCTGAGTCTATGACCCAATCCGGTAAACCTGCGTCCAAAAGCTGGCTGTCTCGTTGGTGGGACCAGCTCACCCCCATTGCCCAGTCCACCGTCGTATTGCTAGCTACCCCCTTACTGGTACTGAATGTTTGGGCCGTATCCATCATTTTTGGTTATTTTCGCTCCATCTTGGTGACCGTGCTGATTGCCGCCCTACTGGCCTTTTTGCTGAGTTACCCTATGGCTCGGTTAGAAAAGGCTGGGCTGAAGCGTAGCCAAGCCGCCTTATTGGTGTTGGTGCTGACTTTGGTGGCCGTGACTGGTTTAGCCCTAACGGTTGTCCCCTTTGTGATCGATCAAGCCCAGCAGTTGGTGACAAAGTTGCCCGAGTGGTTTGATTCCGGTAAAAATCAGCTGATGATGTTAGATGGCCAGTTTGCCGAATGGGGCTGGCCAGTGAACCTAGATGGGCTGATTAGTCAGACCAGCGATCGCCTCAAGCGAGAAATTCAATCCATTGCTGGGGAAGCCTTGAATCTCACCCTCAACGTGGCCTTTTTCACCGCCAGCAAACTGCTGGATGTGGTGTTGACCATCGTTCTTACCTTCTATTTGCTACAACATGGGTCAGAAGTCTGGCAAGGACTCGTAGGACTCCTACCTGGTCCGATTCAGGGCCCATTTTCCAGTACTCTGCGCCAAAGCTTCCGTAACTACTTTTTAGGCCAACTGATTGTAGCCAGTTGCTTTGGTACAGCCCTAACCCTGATTTTTGGGCTATTGAACGTTCCCTTTGGTTCTCTGTTTGGGTTGATGGTAGGACTGCTAGCGCTAATTCCCTTTGGCGGTACGGTGGGGGTAATCATCGTCACCCTGTTAGTGGCACTGCGGGATATTAAAATTGCCATCCCGATGCTGATTGCCTCAGTGGTGGTGCAGCAACTGGTGGAAAATGGTTTGGCCCCACGGGTCTTGGGTAGTGTCACTGGGCTAAACCCCTTTTGGGTATTTATCGCCATTCTGTCAGGGGCCAGGGTGGGTGGATTGTTAGGGGTGATTGTAGCTGTACCCGCAGCGGTGGTGATTAAAGAGGCCCTAGGGTCGCTACGATACGCTGACGATGGCATCGCTGAAACGTTTATTTTACCCACTGGGGAAGAAACCCCGGCGGAAATTGGCCAGTCATGAATTAAGGAATACTACGCCGACCATTGGGTAATACCGTGGACCAATTCGTCCGTGCCAGGGCCAATTGGTCATCGGACACCAGGGCCCCAGACAAATCTGCCCCACAGAGGTTAGCCCCCCGCAGGTTGGCATTAGAGAGGCAAGCATACTGGAGGTCGGCCCCACGCATATCAGCCCCTTCCAGGTTGGCATAGTTGAAGTAGGCCCGGACTAACTTGGCATTGCGGAAGCTGGTCCGGCTCAGATTAGCCCGACCAAAGTTAGCTTTGGTCAGATCAGCGCCCTGGAAATTAGCGTTAGGTAACTTGGACTGATTAAAGTTGATATCCTCCAGAAGGGTGCGCGGTAGCTCAAGTGCTCTGAACGTTTGGAGTGAGAAATCACGACGACCCTTGGTGTACTTTTGCTTAATATCATCGGAGGTCATCGGCTGAATCCGAGGGGGCATCTTTGCCGACTGAGCCCCTGCCAGTGAGCTGTAACCATTGAGGGGATGCCCCCCGGTTGGTCCAGATTGAGAGCTGGCTCGCTCTCGTCGGGCCCGAATTGCTGCGGCCATGCGGGAGGAGGGGGAACCGCCAGAAGGGCTACTGCCAAGTTGAGGGATAGGACTAGTGGCGGTGCCCTGACTGCCACTATGGCCATTCATAGGAGAAATCCCCTGGACTGGAAATGCCATATTATGGGCCAGCCCTTCTAAATAGGGCTCCAAATCCAGATCGCGATGGATAGCATCAACCGTCTGGTAGCGATGGCGGACTGAAATCTCCAGCATTTTTTGTAAGACTTTAGCAAAGTGATCGCTGACATGTACCTTGCTTTGCCATAGCATTTCCCCAGTGGTAGGGTCATAGTTCAGATCTTTAGGTGCCTTGCCTGATAACAAATAGATGCAAGTTACCCCCAAAGCATAGATATCGCTGGCATAGACCGGGCGCATGGCCATCTGCTCTGGCGGGGCGTAGCCTGGGGTGCCAATCGCATAGGCGGTCAGGGCTGTTTGTTCGGAGCTGTTGGCCAGTACAGGGCTAACTTTGTCTTTAACGGCACCAAAGTCAATCAACACCAGCTTTTTGTCTTGCTGGCGGCGAATGATGTTGGCTGGCTTAATGTCCCGGTGAATGACATGATTTTCGTGCAGGAACTGCACCATGGGTAAAATTTCGCTCAGGAATTGTTTGACCCCCGCTTCGGTGAAGGGGCCGCCCCGCTTAACTTCCTGCTGTAGGGTGGCGCCATTAATGAATTCCTGTACTAGGAAAAACTCTTGCTCAATTTCAAAATAGTCTAGAAGCCTGGGCAGTTGGGGATGGTTGCCAATTTTGCCGAGGATTTTCGCTTCTCGCTGGAACAAATTCCGGGCCATATCCAGCACTTGAGGGGCTTCGGTGGAGGGACATAACTGTTTGATCACACAGGGGGGTTTGCCAGGTAAGACCTCATCCCTTGCCAAGAATGTAGCCCCAAAACCACCTCGTCCTAGGGCGCGAATCATCCGATAGCGATCGCGCAACAAAAGCGGTGACCCACAAGCCTGGCACTGATTTACCGTGGGTGGGTTCTTCGGTTTTGGACAATCGGGATTGATACAGTAGCTCATTCGGCCCAGTGGGGTGGGTGTCAGACGTTAGCCAAACTAGAAGGCATTCGTTGAAGGCGGCCAGTTCCCAGGGCCGTCAGAGGCTAAGCCCCATCGGGGTAATAACACAGCCCATTGTTACGGTTTACCTTAGAAGATATTGCCACCTTAGCCTAATTGTTCCCTCTTTCAGAGAGGGGTTAAAGCATTCATTAGCAGGGATACACACTTCTGATGGAAATCTGTGGTCAATGTGAAAACTCCATGAATTTGAGTAGCTCAGTCCAGTTAACGGTGTAAGGCTGGGGATCACGCTAAACGGAACCAGAAACAATAGACTTTTGGCCAAGAAAATCCCTGGCCCCCGCCTCAGGTCACCTCCCAGACAGCGGAGGCTAGGGGGTAGAATGTTTGGGCTAGATATAGCGTTCCCCATATTCACCCGAGTCAATCCTAGTCCTCGTTATGCGTATCTCCCTGAACTGGCTGAATGAATTGGTTGCCGTCCAGCTGTCTCCAGCAGATTTGGCTGACGCCCTGACCATGGCAGGGTTTGAAGTGGAGGACATTGAAGATCGACGCACCTGGGCGGATGGTGTAGTGGTGGGTCGAGTGCTGGAGCGTGCCCCCCATCCCGATGCTGATAAACTCAGTGTTTGCCAGGTAGACATTGGCCAAACGGAGCCATCCACCATTGTCTGTGGTGCGGCCAATGTGCGGGCTAATGCCTATGTAGCTGTAGCCACCGTCGATACCTACCTGCCCGTGGTCGATTTAACCATCAAGCCCCGTAAGTTGCGAGGGGTGCCTTCGGCTGGGATGATTTGCTCTTTGGCGGAGCTGGGGTTAGCTAAAGAGTCCGAAGGTATCCATATTTTTGCGGTCGATACTCTCAAGGTGGGGCAAGATGTGCGGCCCCTACTAGGCCTAGACGACGTGATTTTAGATGTGACTTCCACTGCTAATCGGGCCGATGCCTTGAGTATGGTTGGGATTGCGCGGGAAGTAGCGGCCATTACTGGGTCTACCTTGCGCTTGCCAGCTACGGATGCTCCCCCCCTGGCGGTTAGTCATCCGACCCCTGCCATCGAGCTCAAGGATGAGAAGGCTTGTCCTATCTATATAGGCACTGTCCTAGAAAATATCACCCTGGCCCCGTCCCCCCTTTGGTTACAACAACGCCTCCAAGCATCTGGTACTCGGCCCATCAACAACGTGGTGGATATCACCAATTATGTGCTGCTGGAGTGGGGGCAGCCCTTGCATGCCTTTGACCGGGAGCGCCTGCTAGCGGCCAGTGGGGAGGAAGGCTTGACCCTGGGGGTTCGCTATGGCCGGTCGGGAGAATCTCTGGTGACCCTCGATCGCCAAGATCGACAGCTACAGCCTGAAACCCTACTGATTACCGCTAATGATCAGCCTGTAGCCTTAGCGGGGGTGATGGGGGGAGAGGCGACAGAAGTGGGGGATGATACCCAAGCCGTCGTGCTGGAAGCCGCCTACTTTGATGCTGCGGTGATTCGGCGATCGGCCCGCAGCCAAGGGTTACGCACCGAAGCTTCGGCCCGCTACGAGCGAGGGGTGAACCCGGCTGAGCTATCGTTGGCGTGCAATCGGGCGTTGCAGCTGCTGCAAGACTTGGCCGGGGCCACTGTGGTGGCTCAAACGGTGGCCACGACCCCCCTCGGGGAAGCGCTACCGGAGCGGGTGATTAGCCTGCGTCTAGACCGGGTGACTCAGGTGCTGGGGCCGGTGGTGAATTTGGGAGATACGCCCCAACCCATACCAGCGGATAGGATTCAGCCTTTGCTAGAAACTTTAGGATGTCAGGTGGTCCCTGGGGATGTGGCTGGGACTTGGGCGGTGACAGTGCCCCCTTACCGCTACCGTGACCTGGAACGGGAGATTGATTTAATTGAGGAAGTGGCTCGGTTGTATGGCTACAACCACTTTGCCGATACCCTACCCCAAAAGTCGGCGGGAGGCTACCTATCGGTGGAGGCGGCCCTGAGTCGGCGAGTACGGGAAACCTTTCGGGCTGCCGGGTTAACGGAGCTGTTGCACTATTCCTTAACCAAGCCGGTGTCCGATCGCCAGGTGACCCTGGCTAATCCCCTATTCCCAGAATATTCGGCCCTGCGCCAGGATCTGATTGATGGCTTAATTGAGGCCTATGAATTTAACCTAAACCAGGGCAACGGCCCCCTCAACGGCTTTGAAATTGGCCATATTTTTTGGCAAGACGACCAGGGTATTCATGAAGCTAAAGCGGTAGGGGGCATTGTCGGCGGAGACGGACGGTCCAGCCGTTGGGTCACCAGTGGCCAAGAACAGCCCCTCACCTGGTACGAGGCTAAGGGAATTTTGGACGGCGTCTTTCAGCGGCTGGGATTAGCCGTAGACTATCGCGCTGATGCCAGCGATCCACGCTTGCATCCAGGCCGCACGGCATCGTTATGGGTGCGGGGCAGACTGGAACTCGGCCGGTTTGGCCAGGTGCATCCTCAACAGCGGCAACAGCGGCAGCTACCGGCGGAAGTGTATGTGTTTCAGCTGAACTGGGAGGTGCTCGAAACTTGCCTGGTGCCGGGATTGCAAAAGTCTGTGAAGTTTACCCCTTACTCGACCTTCCCGGCCAGCGATCGCGACTTAGCCTTTTACGCTCCCCTCGATACTGCTGTGGCTGATCTGGCGGCGGCCATGCGTAAGGCCGGGGGTAAACTGCTGGAGTCTGTGGCGTTGTTTGATCAGTACCGGGGGGAAGGGGTGCCCCAGGGGCAGCGCAGTTTGGCCTTTCGATTGGTCTACCGGTCCCCTGATAAAACCCTGACCGACGATGCAGTGGAGCCGGTGCATCAAAACGTGCGCGCCACCCTTGAGAAGCAGTTTGGGGTTACCCTCCGCAGTTAGTGGCGGTCTGCTTCCGGTGCCAAGGCTTGGGACGGGCGACTTGACCAAAGGCGATAGCCACCGTAGCCCATGGTCAGTAGTAGCAGCCAGTAGGGACTATAGGCCAGAATCCAGAGGGTTATTTTGAGGCCACTGACGGTGAAAGCCCGCACGGACTGGGTGGCCATTTGCCAGGTATTGTCCAGGGTTTCTCTGACAGGACGCAGGGGTGTGATCACTGTAACTGGACTTTCCAGAGACAGTTGGATCTGGGCAAAGGCCACTTGGCGTTCCAGGTTTTGCTGTTGGGCGGCAAGGCGCTCGATCGACTCTCTGACGCTACTCAGCTCCCGAGCCACCTCTAGCACATGGGCAATTTCCCCCGATCGCGCCATGATCTCTAGCAGGGCGGTTTCTGCTTGGCGCAGATTTTTTAGGCGGGCCTCTAGATCAACCAGTTGGCTAGACACATCGGCGGCGGTGATCGACTGCTGCTGCACCGTGCCCAGGGCGCGCAGCCGTTGCAGGGTGCTATCTAGCTCCGTTTGAGGTACCCGCAGGGTGATCGACACCTGCTGAGCTACCCCCTCAGCAGATCGCTGATCCTGTAAAGTCAGCAAATTGCCCTGGGCCGCTTGAATCGTTGCTTGCACCTGCTCAACCGCAGCATCAATATCCGTTAGCAGCAGCCCTAGGCTCGCTCGCTGTACCAGTTGGGGGGGCAGTTGATCGATGTCATGCCCAGGGGCAACTCCGTTGGCGGCAGGAGTCTGATTCGACTGAGGGGAGGCTGCATCGCTGAGCACTGCAATCTCTGCATCACGAGTAGTGGTGTCCTGCCGCAAGACAATCTCGGGCACATCGGCACAGCCTACGGTCAGGGTTGTCCCCAGCACCAGCCCCCATAGGGGTAAACGGCGGGGACTGAAGGAGCACAATGAGGGTAATGGAGGAGGTGTCATTGGGGATGCCTAAGCCTATGATCGCTTTCACTATGGCCGAAATCGGTGGACACCTGAGTGGCGTTACCGATAGTGAAACCGTTTGTTTATCAAGGAATCCGGGAAGCCTATGGCCTAGAATTGTGATTAGCGCTGGAGGATCTATGACCAACACCCCGTAGCAGCAGCCGACCCTGGCGGATATAGCCCAGCAGATTAGTGCCCTGCGCACCGAGCTAGAGCAGAGTCGCCAGGATCTGAGAGAAGAATTGGAGCAGAGTCGCCAGGATCTTAAAGCCGAGGTACTGCGCTGGGATGAGCGGTTCTTTCAGTTCACTCGAAACAACCTGGGCACAGCTCGGACAATCATCATTACGGCGGGGAGTGTGGTGATTTTGTCGCCAGTGTTGCAGGCCCTTGCCCCGGCAGTGCAGTCGGTGGTGACTCGTCTATTGGGGGCTGATGCCCCCCGCTGAAACTGCTCCATACATTTGTTTTGCGATGGAAACCCCACAAGCGATGTCTGAGCCACTGACGGTAACCGTGAAGCTGTTTGCTATCTATCAAGAGGCCTACGGGGTGCCCGAGATGCAGTGGTGCTTTCCCCAAGGGGCAACTGTAGGGGCTGTGCGCGATCGCGCCCTAGCCGATCATCCCCAGCTATCACCCTGGCGCGATCGCACTCGCCTGGGCCTGAATCTACAGTTTGTTGCGGCCGATACGCCCCTACAAGATGGCGATGAGGTCGTGCTAATCCCCCCGGTGAGTGGGGGGTAGCCAGCAGTACAAAAAAATTACAATCAATCAGCACTTAAATAAAAGTTAACAAATGTCTGGATCTCCATGCCCGGGGCGATCCCCGTTTTGTTCTGGACCAGAGAGTTTTTAGCCGCCTCAAAATGTGATCACCAACCCAGATAGATCTACTCCTGTAGCGTAAAGTAATAAAAATTGACCCTACATGTAGCGTCTATGTCTGGAGCCCATTGCTATGGACTGGTTCCCTCGTCGCCATGCTGTTGTGCTAGCCTGCAGTAGTTTAGGGCGGTTGGCCTATTTAGAAAAGACCGGCATTATTGTGCCCCAGCGGGTGGGGTTACCCCAGCGGCCCACCGTGCTCTACTCCTGGGAACAAATTTTAGAAATCAGAGCCATTAGTCGGCTGCGACAACATCTCTCCTTTCAAGCCATACGCAAAATTATCCAGTACTTTGATGACCACGGCTTCGATCGCAGCCTGCGAGATAAACACCTGATGATTGGCCCGACTGGGGTCACCTGGATTTGCCCAGGGGGCCATGCCATGTCACAACAGCTGGTTGATTTAGCCGGCAAGCGCACCAGTCCCATGGGTCAATTTGTGTTAGCGCCCCTTGACCCCTGTGGCTCCGGCCCAATCGGAATGATGCCTGCAGCTAGGGGGGCAAAGGTTATCGATATCAATGGCTTTAGACAAAAGGTGCGGCCCAGGTAATCGCTATAGATTTCTAACCGAGTAGCTTAGGGGGTAGCAGCCAGAGTAGCGTACCCCGGCCATACCCGATGTGGAGCCAGGTTGCTACCTCAAACTCTAAACAGGCCATCGCCGCTGTGGGCATACGTACCGCCCCCCCTTGGGTGAAATAGGACACGGCATCAGACCAGGTGGGTTCGTGCCCCACTAGCATCAGGGACCTGTAGTGGTTGGGCACTCGATGAATCACCCCTAGCACCTGATCCATGGTGGCTTCATAGAGGTTATCTGTAATGTCGGTGGGACAAGACCACTGCCCGGCTTCGATCGCCATGTCCAGGGTCGTCCGAGCCCTGACCGCAGAGGAGGTAATGGCTAAATCAGGGACTTTGCCTGCGATCGCCAGTTGTTTGCCCATGGCCTTTGCGGCTTTTACGCCCCGTTCCGCTACAGGGCGATCGTGGTCTCTGCCGTAGCTGGCACTCCAGTCTGACTTGCCATGGCGAAAAAGAATGAGCTGTTTTGTCATAATGGCTGGACAACAATGATTTCGTCCCAGGTGGGGGCTTTCCCTGACACCTTAGGGGATTCAGCCGACCGGAATCAATATCCAGACGTAGACACGGTCTTACCGTTCTAGGACGGCCTGGCAGGCATATGACCACCGTTGGTCAGGGTGTCGGGTGTCGGGGGGCAGGGGTCGGGTGTTGGGTGTCGGGTCTTGGCATCCCCTCCTGGGAAGCCTGTGCTGTTCGCGCAGCGACCCCAGATGATGTCCTGAGCTTGTCGAAGGAGGGATAACCTGTCGAAGTAGGCAGGGGGGGTATTCGGGTGTCAGGCATGGTTGGCCGACTCATCCCTCAGACTCCTAGACCCATTGCAGCTCGGGATCTGCGCTGCCCCAGCGGTAATATTCTGCGTCTGAACTTGACGGTGGGTTAGCCCTGACGCATTGACAGGCTGATCCGCTTCAACTGCGTATTCACCTCCAAGACTCGCACCGTTACCACCTGGCCCACCTTAACGATGTCGTTGGGGTTGCTGACAAAGCGATCGGCCATTTGGGAGATATGCACTAATCCGTCTTGGTGGACTCCCACATCCACAAAGGCACCAAAGTTGGTGACGTTGGTGACCACGCCTTCTAGGGTCATGCCCGGCTTCAGGTCAGTGATCTGGTTGATGCCATCCTGAAACTTGGCGTAGGTGAACTGGGCCCGGGGATCGCGACCGGGCTTTTCCAGCTCCTGCAAAATGTCTCGCAGGGTCAGTTCACCGGCGGTCTCAGTGGTGTATCGCTTGATGTCTATCCGTTTCAGCCGATCGGCGGCTGTGGAGATTTGAGCCAGGGAGAGGGCCAGATCAGCGGCGATCGCATCGACAATCCTATAGCTTTCTGGGTGTACCGCTGTGTTATCCAGTGGGTTTTGGCCATCCCGAATGCGCAAAAACCCCGCCGCCTGCTCGAAAGCCTTCGGCCCCAGTTTTTTGACCTTCAACAACTGCTGGCGGGACTGAAACGCCCCGTTGGTGTTGCGATAGGCCACAATATTATTGGCCACTGCGGGGGTAATGCCCGACACGTAGGTTAATAATTCCCGGGAGGCCATATTTAGGTCTACCCCCACATAGTTGACACAGCTCTCGATGGTGTCGTCCAGCTTTTGTTTCAGCCGCTTTTGGTCCACGTCGTGCTGGTATTGGCCCACCCCAATGGATTTGGGATCGATTTTGACCAGTTCCGCCAGAGGATCTTGCAGGCGGCGGGCAATGCTGATCGCCCCCCGCACCGTCACATCTAGCTCGGGGAACTCCGCTGCGGCCACTTCACTGGCGGAGTAAATGGAGGCGCCGGATTCATTCACTAACACCTTCACGGGGGGGTGGGAGATGGTTTTCAGTACTTCCCCCACAAAGGCATCAGTTTCGCGGCTGGCGGTGCCGTTGCCAATGGCAATTAGCTCAATCTGGTGCTGGCGAATCATGGTTCCCAGGGTGTCCGCCGCCTGTTGCCGCTGCCGCTCCGACTGGTGGGGGAAGATCGCTTGATACTCCAAAAACTTGCCAGTGCCATCCACCGCCGCCACCTTGCAGCCGGTCCGAAAGCCCGGATCAATGCCCAGGGTGGGTTTCATCCCGGCCGGGGGCGACAGCAGCAGATTTTTTAAGTTGGCCTCAAAGGTCTGAATCGACACGTCATCGGCCCAGGCCTTTTTCTCGGCCATCACCTCACTGGTTAGAGAGGGCTTGATTAACCGCTGATAGGCATCTTGGATCAGGGTTCCATAGAACTGGCGCATCTCCGGCACCGAACTTTTGATGATCCGCTGCTCGAGGGTGGGCAAAATCCTCTCCGCCTCCAAATCCAGGGTTACCTTCAGCACGCCGTCCCGCTCTCCTCGCAGGATGGCCAACAGGTTGTGGGAAGCGATGGATCGCACCAGCGTCTGATAAGCGCGGTACATTTCATACTTAGTGCTGCCTTCGGGATGCCCTTTCTTGACGTTGACGGTCAACTGCCCCCGCTTCAACAGTTGATCGCGCACATACCGTCGCAGGTCCGCCCGCTCCGCCACCTGCTCCGCCAAAATATCTGCCGCCCCAGCCAGGGCATCCGCCTCGGTCTGTACCCCCTGCTCAGGATTAATGAAGGGCTGGGCGATCTGGACTAAGTGGCGGCGCTGACCACTCTGGTTCAGGGCCTCAATTTGTTGGGCTAGAGGGTCTAGGCCCCTTTCTTTGGCCATGGTGGCTCGGGTACGCCGCTTTGGCCGGTAGGGCAAATAAAGGTCTTCCAGTTCGGTCTTGTGCTGGCAGGCCAGAATGGCTGACTTGAGCACGGCAGTGAGTTTGCCCTGGGCCTCGATTTCACTCAGCACGGTCTGGCGGCGATGCTCCAATTCCGTCAGGTACTGGTAGCGTTCGGCAATCTGCCGCAGCTGCACCTCGTCCAGGTTGCCGGTACGCTCTTTGCGGTAGCGGGCCACAAACGGCACCGTCGCCCCTTCAGCAAACAGGGCTAAGGTCGCTTCAATTTGGGCCGGGCGTAAGGAAAGTTCGGTAGCCAGGGTGGCGGCGATCGCGGTCATGGGTTAACTATTTAAAGCTCAGTTTCCTATGGTATCGGCAGAAATGCTCTCCTTCACAAAAAGCGATAGCTCCTAAAACTCACTACAATTGTTATGCTTTGTCGGAGCAACCCACCCAACAAAGCTGCTGTGGTAATAGGAGGATCTTGTGAATATACCTGAGCTATTTGCCCGGGGCGGCATTGCCATGTGGCCCCTGCTATTGCTCTCGATCCTGGCGGTAGGAACGATCCTAGAGCGTATCTGGTTTTGGTCACGAATTTTAACCCGCGAGCGGGAAGTCTCTGGTCGGGTGATAGAAGCGGCCCGTCGTGACTGGCCCGCCGCCGCTGACATTGCTGTGCGCTCTAATATGTTGCCCATGGGACGGTTTCTATCGGCTCCTCTGCGGCTACAATCCCCCGAACCGGAGGTATTTCGGCTGGCCCTAGAAACGGCCGCCAACGAAGAGTTGGCTGCCATGGGCAAAGGGGACAAAATTCTGGAAGCCGTGATTGCGCTGTCTCCTTTGCTGGGGCTACTCGGGACGGTATTGGGGCTAATCAATTCCCTTGGCTCAATTCAAATTAGCGACTTGGGCAGCGGTGACGCCACGGCTGGTACCTCTCTGGGCATTGCTGAAGCCTTGATTAGCACGGCGGCTGGCTTGGTGATTGCGATTACCGCTTTGGCGTTTTATCGTTTGTTTCAGGGGTTTATCTTTGGCCAAGCTAAAATGTTTCGCCAGGCTGGCAGTGAATTAGAGCTGCTGTACCGTCAAAGTTGGGCCCAAAATCAGGAAAGCCCGGGTAGTGTTGTGATGCCTGGGCCGATCACGGTTCCCCCCCCGGCCCCGGCTGAGACCACTGTCGAACCGGTCAATCCCCCTGATTCAATGTCGTCCCCCGAATCGTCTTCCCTATGAAAGTAGATCTACTTGAAACCCCGTCCGAAGACGTACGGCTAGAAATTGTGCCGCTGATTGACGTCATTTTTTGCATTCTCACCTTTTTTATTTTGGCGGCGGTGGGATTAACCCGCCAGCAAGCCATTGAGCTAGATTTACCGTCGGCAGAGACCGGCGAGCCTATCCCTGGGCAGGTAGATGGGGCGGTTGGCGATCGCCTCTATGTCAGCGTTGACAGCTTGGGCCAAACCTATCTTGATCAGCAACCGGTAACCCTGGATTTGCTCTATGACGTATTGTTGCAATTTAGTCAGGTGAACCCTGGGGGGCTGATTGTACTTTATGCCTCTCGGGATGCCCGCTATGAAGATGTGGTCACCGTGCTTGACTTGCTGCGGTCTGTCGGAGGCGATCGCGTTGCCTTAGCCACATTACCTAGGGATGTGGACCTAGGGGATCCTGAAGCCCTAGATCCTTTCCCTGAGAATTTTGAAGATTTTCCAGGAACGGATCCCTTTTTCCCAGAAGATGAACCCTTTCCTTTTGAGCCCAGCGATCCATTTGGGGACCCTGCCCCCTCTCCCCAGAGTCCCTTTGACGATCCCTAAGCCATAACCACCAGGGAGTTTACTCCCTGGTTATCGTTCCACACCCCAAAAATTAATCAATCCTCTGGCCCGTTCAGCCCCAGCATCATCCCCTTGACGTTCGTACAGATAGGCGGCTGTTTCTATGTTGGTCACCGCCTGTCCTTGGAACCCTTGGCCCCAAAGGGCTAACCCGAGGTTGTAATAGGCTGCTGGATCGCTGGGTCTAGCATTGACCACCGTCCGATAAGAGATCACCGCTTGCAGATAGCGCTCCCGTTCCAGCAGCATTCCCCCCAGCAGAGCATGGGCTGTCACCAGGTCAGGATTAAGCCGCACCGCCCGCATCAGATAGTGGTAAGCTTCGTCGCGATCGCCCGCTTGATAGAGCAAATACCCCATTTGGTGTTGAGCCTGGGCATTGCCCGGTTCAGCCGCCAGGGCTCGTTCCAGATTTTCTTTGGCGGCCTCTGGGTTATCTTGAATCAGATAGATATTGGCAATGCTGGCATATAAGCTGCCCTGGTTTGGGTTCGCCTGCAGCCCCTGGCGTAGATAGGATAGGGCTTGGTCGTAGTTTTCTTGCTGAATGTAAAGGGTGCCCAGCGCTTCATAAACCTTGGCATTCCCCGGGGCGATCCGAGTCAGGGTACGATAGGTGGCTAGGGCTCCCTCATAGTCCTGACGCTGTAGCTGAATGCCACCGATACCCAAGTGAGCATCGGTTTCCCGAGGATTAATATCTAAAATGTCACGATAGACCTGCACCGCTTCGTCCAGTTGGTCATTGCGATATAGACTATGGGCCAGCCCATAGCGAAACGCTAGATTGCGATTATCCAAAGCAATAGCCCGACGATAGGCCGTAGCGGCTTCGCCATAGTTACTTTGCTGAATGTGCAAGTAGCCAATACCAGAAAACAGACGAGGGTTTTGACGATCGATGGCCGCAGCCTGCTCGTAGATTGTGATCGCGCCAGCATAGTCCCTCGCCTTAACCCGCTCTTGGCCTTCAATCAACAGATCATCGACCTGCTCCTGTTGGGCCTCACTGAGGTTTGACGAGCCATTTTGGGCCAGCCAAATTACCTCCGCCGCCGCAGTTTGGGGCATCGCGCTTGTCTGCACTGATGGGGCTGCCACAGCAGCGGTTCCCCAACCGCTGAGCAGGGTAATCAGAACACTTGCAATACCATAGCTCCGTTTCACAGGACATCTCCTTGCCAACTAGGCTGAGGGGTTCAGAGGTCATCAGTCCAGCGGTCAATGGCTAGACAGTTGTTTGCAGTCATTAATCATACCGCTTTGGTTGGCTATTGTGGGAGGGGTGGATCCGGGGGGTGGGAGGTGAAGAGGTGTGGGAGGCGGAGCCCTGTTCGCGAAGCGGCTCCGGAGGAGTAACGGAGTCGAAGGGTGGGAGGTGAAGAGGTGTGGGAGGCGGAGCCCTGTTCGCGAAGCGGCTCCGGAGGAGTAACGGAGTCGAAGGGTGGGAGTTGAAGAGGCGGGGGAGATGGGGAGATGGGAGGGTAGGGGCAGACCTGGGTGTCTGCCCGGGCGGGGAATGGGGAGGGAGGGAGTTTTGAGTTTTGAGTTTTGTAAGTCCTTCGGACTGGCTACGCCTACGCGAAGCAGCTCCGGAGGAGAAATTTTGAATTTTGTAGGGTTTGGCCCTTCCCGAAGGGTATTTTGAATGGGTTCTCTTCGTTCTTTCCTCTTCCTTCTTCTCATCCGTGGCTTTCCAACGACCCAACTTATCGACGCTCAATCCTTTCGGCTTAGGTCTGATGGCCATAGGCGGCTTGGCCTTGGGACTGCGGTTGTGGGGTTTGGGTCAGCTACATACGCTGGTGTTTGATGAGGTCTACTATGTCCCCTTTGCGCTGGATTATCTGGATCACATCCCTCGCTTTGATGCTCATCCGCCGCTGGGAAAATATCTGATTGCCCTGGGAATTTGGCTGAGTCGGGGACCGGCGGCTTGGCTTAACTGGCCTCCGATCGCCGTTGATGATCAAACCATTAGCCCCCTTAGCTTTCGTTGGTTGAACGCTGTGGTGGGGGCCACGGTGCCGCTGGTGGCGGCATGGCTGGGGTTACAGCTCAGTGCCGCCTATCCCCGCCAGCGGCGGGTGGGGTTTAGCCTGATGGTTGCCCTGCTACTGAGCCTGGAAGGGTTAACCCTGGTGGAGTCACGGCTGGGGTTAATTAACCTGTTTGGGCTATGGCTAGGGCTGGTGGGGCAGTGCTGCTGGTTACAAGGACAGCGATCGCCCCTTAACCCTAAACCATCGCGGCTTTGGGCTTTGGCGGCAGGGGTTTGTCTGGGGGCGGCCATCAGCGTCAAGTGGAATTTTGCTGGGTTTTGGTTGGCGGTGGTGCTGCTGGAGTTGGGTCATTGGCAACCTCAACCAGTGGCCAAACCACCGACCTCTCAAGTGGGGGCGCGTCTGGTGGCCCTGATCCTGGTTCCCCTAATCACCTATGGCCTCCTGTGGTTACCTCACCTGGGGTTAGCCCAGGTATCTTTGCTGGGGGTGCACCAGCAGCTATGGCGTTACCACCAGTCTCTGGATGGGGGTAATGCTGTCCATCCCTACTGCTCAAGTTGGTATACCTGGCCCCTGCTACTACGCCCCGTGGCCTACTTTTACCAGGTGGTCGGGATAACGCCCCCCAACACGATTCTGAACCCCGTGGACAACCCAGGGACCATATATACCCTACATGCCCTGGGCAACCCGGTGCTGTGGTGGCTATCGACTGCAGCGGTCCTGGCGCTGCTACTGGGGTATGGCGGTAAGTCAATTGCAAAGTTGGCTCAGAGTCATCGGTCTCAGGGTCACCGGTCTCAGGGAAGATCTCAACCCGTCGCTAGCTTTATTTTGGTCAACTACGCCGCTCACTGGTTACCCTGGGCCTGGGTCAATCGCTGCACCTTTCTTTACCACGCCTTAGGGATCGTGGTATTTAGCACAATCGCCCTGGCCTGGCTATTGAGCCGCTGGTGGCTAGATCCTCGCTATCGGGTTTGGGGCTGGGTGGTGTTGGGGGCGATCGCCCTCAGCTTTTGGTTTTGGCTCCCCCTATACCTGGGGCTGCCCCTCTCTACCGAAGCCCTGCAGCGCCGCTGGCTGATTCCGTCTTGGCCCTAGCCATAGCCATGCTCCACTAAAAAGTCAGGGGAAATCATGTCGTGGCCCGGCCCCTCACTCTGTCCTCCGTTGAGGCCTGGTTCTGCCTGTAGAAACTTCTCCACATACTTACCCAACACATCCCCTTCCAGGTTGACCGATTGGCCAGGGCGCAGGTCCTGTAAGGTGGTTTCCCGATAGGTGACAGGAATCACAGCTACCGCAAACCAGTCACCACTGGGGCTACAGTCAGCCACGGTGAGGCTAATGCCATTCACGGCAATACTTCCCTTAGGCACAATGTAGCGAGCTACACGGCGATCGGGCACCGTAAAGCTTAAGGTCCAGGCGTTATCGGTGGCGGTGGCTGATTCTAAGACCCCCTGCCCATCAATGTGGCCGGTGACAAAGTGGCCGCCAATTTTGCTGCCCACCCGCAGGGAGGACTCGAGGTTAACCCGGCTGCCGTCGGCCAGCTTCCCTAGGGCCGTGCGATCCAGGGTTTCTGGAGAAACAGTCGCCACAAACCCCTGAGGAAGAACTGTTTCGGCGGTTAGGCAGATACCGTTCACGGCAATGCTATCCCCCAGGGCAATGTCAGCCATGGCCGGATGGCTAGCCGAGGCCCACTGGATGGTCAGTTGGCTGGGGCTGCTGTGGGTGAGGGTGCCAATCGCTTGAATGAGGCCGGTAAACATGACTAAAACACTCTTAATGAAATTCTCAGGGAAACCCTTGCCCATAGGCGGCAAGATCGGGGCATACTTAGGATCAATAATTTTCTTCTTTAGGGTATTGTTTTCAATCTATTCCTGGATAAGCTCAGACTAAACTAGTACAAGTGGCCACCTTCAAGTTTTGTTCACGGTCGC
>SLIY01000299.1 GCA_007135385.1 Leptolyngbyaceae cyanobacterium CSSed165cm_216 | reverse complement strand
GTTAATCGACGGGTCATCGATGTGTACCACTCCGAATCGAACTTGTCTACATTTCATGTCTAATTTGGAGTTGATGTACCATGTCGATTTATGTAGGGAACTTAGCCTACAGTGCTACAGAGGGGGATATTACTGAAGTCTTCTCTGAGTATGGGGCTGTGAGCCGGGTGACAGTGCCCACCGATCGGGAAACCGGTCGTCCTCGTGGATTTGCCTTTGTCGAAATGGAGAAAGAAACCGACGAGGACGCCGCCATTGAGGCGCTCGACGGAGCTGAGTGGATGGGCCGTGAGCTACGGGTTAACAAGGCTCGCCCCAAAGAAAAGCGTGGCTCTGGTGGCTCCCGAGGCAGTTTTGGGGGCAGTCGCGATGGGGGCGGCCGGGAGTTTTCTCGCTGGTAGGCTATTCATTGTCGGGCATCTAGTATAACGCGACAATGACAGCGTTACAGCAGCGGTATAGGGTAACCATCCTATGCCGCTGTTGTTTATCCTAGGGCTAGGGAAGAGCTGGCTCCCACGCCCGATCACACCGAATTCCTTGCCTTTGCTGAAGATTGTGTTATGCCATCGTGCCCCCGCTGTCAAACGGTGATCGAATCGACAACTATTCAGTGCCCTAGTTGTGGGCTCACCGTCAAAGCCCATGGACATCCTGGTATTCCTCTCCATCGCAGCGATCGCGACGGTCAGTCCCTCTGTGCCACCTGTCGCTACGATGCGGATGACACCTGCAACTTTCCCCAGCGGCCCCATGCCCAAACTTGCACCCTTTACCGGTCGCAGAACGCTGACTTAGAGGCTGAGCTACCCCCGTTACCCCTGGGGCAACAGGTCAGTGGGTGGTTGCGCCGTCATCGAGGGGCGGTGGCGTTGGCAGGGTTACTCCTGGTGAGTTTGGTGCTCGTGTTGGTCGGAAATTAGCGGTTAATTACAGAATCGTGGCCAAACCCAGCACCAGGGCCTCGGTCCACTCCACCACGGCCCCGTAGGTGTCACCGGTATGCCCCCCCAGGTGACGGTAGAGCCAGTATCCAGTCAACCAGGCTAGCCCAGCACCGCCCCCGAAGCTGAGGAGCCCCAGGGAAAGGCTGGCGGTGGGATAACTCAAGGCCCAGCTACCGAACCACAGCCCATAAAACCCTAACAAGGGCAGTGTTCCTAGCCATAGGTCGTGCGGTAAGCGCAGGAACTGGCGGTGTAGGGCACCCTTGCCTTGGGCTTTGAGATAGGGGTAACGGGCGATCGCCAGCAGCTGCCCCCAACGCCCCCACAGGGCCGCCGCCACCAGTATCCATGGTCCCGTCTGGCTTAGATCCGCCACGGCCACTGTCTTTAAGCCCAAAATAGCGATCGCCACCATCACCCCAAAGGCCCCCGTATGACTGTCAGCCATCACCGTCAGCCGTCGCCGGGGGTCAAGAACAGCTAGGCCATCTGCGGTATCCATGGCACCATCCAGGTGTAGCCCAGCGGTCAGCCATAGCCATAGCCCCACCACCAGCGCACTCCGGGTTAGACTGGGTATCCCTAACCCGGCTAACCCCACATCCGCTAGGGCCAGACATGCCCCCAGCCCCAACCCCACAGTCGGCGCTAAAGCGGCAATTCCCTCAAACTGTGGCTGCCACCAACGGGGCAGCGGTAAACGGGTATAGAACAAAATGGCCCCCCCCAACCGAGCCCCTAGGCTAGGTCTTGGCGGTTGAGGTGACCCACCGATGGCCACCCCATCCGAGTTTGTCCGTGGCCCCGATTCTGACGGTGACTGGTCAGCCATGAAATATCCCGTAGAGAAATTCCGAAAATTTGAATTTCTGGGTCAAAAGGCCTATGTCTAGAGGATTTGCAACAAATAGGCCTATTTTATAGAACAGCCAGGTCAATCCTGAGCGGATCATTGCCTACGAGATCGAGTATCGTGGATATAGAGCAGCACGGACAAAAATGACCAATAAAGTGGTTATCAGCCCTGCTTATTGAGCTGACGTAGCGTGGTTAAAAACACCATGAATCACGAGCGTGTTAGTGACTTGAGCATACCGGCCCCTTGTTTAGTCGATACTGGCATCGTCGTTAATAAAAACGACATGCTGAGGTTACTGCAAGACTTGAGCCAGGTAAGCTACTGTCATCTCCAGGACGATAGGGTAATGGCTGAGGGCCAAGGGTTGGTTATGGAGGTGTTTGCTGACGGTCAGCAGGCTACACTCGTCGCCAATCATACCCTGTATATCAACGTTTGCAGCTTTGATTTTTTAGAAATTGGCAAAGCCAGCGCTGATCAGAATTATTTTGACCTGGTACAAGATAATCGACGGTTGCGCTTGATCCCCATGTCCAACCCGATGAAAGACCAGCTAACCCGTACTGTCAATACAGCGGCCTTCGAGGCCATGGTCGTTGATGTCCTATCGGCGAGTTGGGATGCTTGCCTAGATGACGATCGCAATTTTTTAGATTAAGTTTTCCCATTGAATTTCCCATTGAACTAGACAATACGGATGGCTATGCTAAATCTTAGAGACGTCCTTCGCCCCCTTTGGATCCTGGGCATAGGCCTGAGTTTGGTGGCCTGGGTGGGATGGTTAGGGTGGGGGGGAACGGCGATCGCAGCCTCAGCATCAGCTGAAACCGTCCTAGTTCACCTAGGGACTGTCGATGGTCAACTCGTCTTCCAGCCCAACCAGTTCGACTTTACAGCGGGACAGCGCTATAAGCTAGTGTTGGATAACCCGAGCGATCAAAAGCATTACTTTACTGCTAAAGACTTTGCTGACGGCATCTGGACCCAAAAAGTCGAAGCGGCTGGGGTAGAAGTGAAAGGGGCCATCCATGAACTGGAATTGAAGCCTGGTGCTGTGGCTGAGTGGGTATTTGTTCCCCAAAGGCCTGGCCAATACGACCTACGTTGTACAATCTCTGGCCATGCTGAAGCGGGTATGACCGGCCAAATTACCATTCAGTAAGTCAGCAAGCCTGAATCCTGAGGATATCTCCCTGGGGAGGAGGGGGCTTCAAGAGTATTTATGATCCTGAAATTTAGAAATTGAGGGCTGACAGAGTACTAGGGCATTGCCTGCCAATTCACCTGGGGCAATACCCTAGATTTCCCTGAGCGTGTTCCATCGGATGCATCCCACTTTTGTCATCCTGAGCGGAACGGAGTGTAGCGAAGGATTTCAGTCCTTGCACAAGATCGGGATTCTTCACTTCGCTATCGCTATGTTGCTCTTTCAGAGCCGCTAAAGCGAACAGAATGACATTTGCAAACCTGGGATGCACTCTGTTCCATCTCCACTCTGTTCCATCTCACTAAAAAACCTTTGCATCTCAGACATTAGGCAATACCAGAGAACTGGTATTGCCGCCACCCTGGGCGCGTTTTTAGCTGGAACACCCTGAGCGGGTTGACCCTATGGGGTTTCGCCGTCAGGATCAGCCGGATCATCTGGGTCCTCAGGCGTTTCCATCGGCTCAGTCGGGGGAGCTTCTTCGGGAGGGGGGGGTGCCATTTCACCACCATTACAGGCTACCCCGAGCATGGACAGACCAATTAAAACGGGCAGTGTAGCCCAAAGCTTCATTCGCATTTTTAATCCTCCAGTACGTTATCTGACATCACAAAACAAGCTTTAGCATACCTATATTAGGTAACTTTAGAGCAGTCAATATCTATCCCAGGGCAAGTGTCTTGATCAAGACACCCAGCAGCTAAGCACTCAACCAGGTTAACGTTAGACTGTTGCCACTGAGGATCCACTGCTCCGTAAAAGCTATTCGCAAACCAATAGGTTTAGGGGTTGCGAAATTTGTTCGCCATATACTAATCAATTCAGTTGACAAAATTATGTCAAGTCTATGTCATTTCTATGGCTAGGTTTAAGGCTAAACTCCATCCAAGCAAAAGGCTGCCCTAATAGAGCAGCCTTGAGTCATACAAGCCTGATTGGTACGACTCGGCCTGGGTGGGCTAACCATGCCTTACGGCTAACGCCCAGCCCCTATTGCCTGCGGCCAAGACACTACTTAATAAACAGCATCTCTTGGTAGGTGGGCAGAGGCCAGAGGTCATCTGCCACTTCCCCTTCTAGGGCATCCGCAGCTTCCCGCACTTCATCCATCAAAGGCCGAATGGTTTTGGCACAGAACTGCATGTGTTCTTCGATGGACATAAAGTGCTTCGTCAGCATGTCCTCTAGGGTGCCAACGGAGGCCATCATCGCCTTGGTCAAGTCAGCCACCTTGACAACGCTGTCTTTACCAAATTCAATACCAATGTCGCCCAGGTCATCGATGGCTTTGGCTAACTCGCCCATATACCGCATGGCGGCGGGGTAGATGATAGTTTTAGCCATGCTGACCACCAGCTTGGCTTCTACCTCAATGGACTGGATATACTGCTCTGAGTAGGCTTCAAACCGGCTACCCAGCTCTACAGGGGTCAGTACCTTCTCTTTGGTGAACAGATCTTCGATGTATTGTTCCCGCAGTACTGGCAGGGCATCGGCGGTGGTTCTCAGGTTGAGTAGTCCCCGCTGATTAACCGCCATTTCATGCCACTCGCTAGAGTAGCCATTGCCGTTGAACACCACGGCCCCATGATCGCGGATCACATCCTGCAGAATGTCGTGGATGGCCACATTTAGCTCCACCCCGTCGTTGAGCTTCGCCTCTAGTTGATCGGCCATCCAATTGAGGGAATCGGCCAGGATGGTGTTCATCGCTACTAAGGGGCCAGCCACTGATTGACCTGAGCCCACCGCCCGAAACTCAAACCGATTGCCGGTAAAGGCAAAGGGGGAGGTACGGTTGCGATCGCCCGCATCCTTGGGAAACACCGGTAGGGTATCCACCCCCAGATTCATCTCTCCCTTGGCTTGGCAGCCGGTAACTTCCCCCTGGGCAATCTGGTCAAACACATCCTGCAGCTGGGTGCCCAGATAAATCGAGATGATTGCCGGTGGCGCTTCATTCGCCCCTAGACGGTGGTCATTGCTAGCGGTGGCAATCACCGCCCTTAGCAGAGGACCGTACTTGTGGACCCCACGAATCACTGCGCCGCAAAACACCAAAAACTGGACATTAGCATGGGGGGTATCCCCCGGATCCAACAGATTGCCCTGAGTACTGTTGCCTACGGACCAGTTGACGTGCTTGCCAGAGCCATTGATGCCAGCAAAGGGTTTTTCATGCAGCAGGCAGACAAAGCCGTGCTTTTTAGCGGTGTTACGCAACACCGTCATCATCAACTGCTGGTGGTCACTGGCTACATTGGCCGCTTCAAAAAAGGGAGCAATCTCAAACTGGCCAGGAGCCACCTCATTGTGGCGAGTTTTGGCCGGAATCCCCAGACGGTAGAGCTTTTCCTCCACATCCTGCATGAATATCTGCACCCGCTCGGGGATGGCCCCAAAGTAGTGGTCGTCAAACTGCTGGCCCTTGGCGGGAAACTTGCCGAACAGAGTGCGGCCCGCCAGCAATAGGTCAGGCCGGACGCTGGCAAAGTTGGCGTCTACCAAAAAGTACTCTTGCTCGGCCCCGCAGCTAGAGTTTACCGGTGCTACGTCGTCATGGCCCAGCAGCTTCAGCACCCGACTGGCAGCCTTGCTCATGGCGGCATTAGACCGCAGCAGCGGGGTTTTCTTATCTAGGGCTTCCCCAGTCCAGGAGACAAACACCGTGGGAATGCAGAGGGTGACGCCGTTGTCCGTTTCCATCACAAAGGCGGGACTGGTCACATCCCAGGCAGTGTAGCCTCGGGCTTCAAAGGTGGAGCGAATGCCGCCGTTGGGAAAAGACGATCCATCCGGTTCCCCCTGTACCAGCACCTTACCTGAAAATTCGGAAATCACCGAACCATCGCTCTGCACCGAAATAAAGCCATCATGCTTTTCGGCTGTGGCGTTGGTCAGGGGATAAAACACGTGGGAATAGTAGAGCGCCCCTTTGGAGATAGCCCAATCTTTCATGGCGACAGCCACCACATCCGCCACAGAGACATCTAGGGGGGCACCGGTTTTAATCGTCTTGTGCAGCGATTTAAACACCGACTTGGGCAAACACTCCTGCATTTTGCCCAGGGTAAAAACATCTTTGGCCCAAAGATCTTCTAGCCTTCCAGGGGGCTTGTGGGCTGTGGGCTGACGGTTGGTAATGTTGGCAATGGCTTGGGCGCGTAATTCATTCCCACTCATAGGGACTCCTACAAACTAAAGTGATTAAACCTGAGCGGTTACTCAGGTACTTGCGATTGAAAGTGAACGATTTGGCGAGTTTAGGTGATAGCAATCGGTAGCATAACTGACTTGGGTAAAGTGCGCTATGAGATCCCCCTTAACGCCTTTTTCCAGGGGGTGCAGAGTAGAACCTAAACAGCCAGAAACTGGGAAATTCAGAACTCAGCCAATGGATATCTGACTAAAATCTATACCTCTCTAAATCGAAAACGACTAAAAAAAGTATCTATAAAATGGGCACCAAACTCCTCTAGCACCAAACTCACTTAGCTATCCTAATCTAGCCAGTCTCTGAATAGGTCTTAGTAGCAATAGGCCTTAGTAGAACCATTCCCAGCTTGGCACAACAATTCTTGCCATGGGTTAGCTCCCTCTAAAAAGCTCTTTTACTTAAGAACTGTTTAGCCCAGTAAACCTAGTAACTTTAGCGTTACTGTCAAGGCCACTTTGTAGCCATTAATACAGGTATAGATTAAGTTTCGTCAAAACCTAAAGTTGACCTCGGCTCATCAACACTACAGCTGACCGTGGACTCACGGGGTAGCCATCCCCTTCTACCGTGATCGATTGGTCGGGGTAGCAAAAGTCTCGGGGTGGTACCACAGCGGTATCCACAATTCGATGCCATCGCTCGTGCATACCGAGGGGGGGGAGATCAAAGACCAGGGGCTGCCAATAGGCGTTGAGCATAACGTGTAAATGCTCGTTCGCGTCGGGATAGCGCAAACTAAACGCTAGGGAGTGAGAGTATTTCGCCCAATCAGGTTGTCCCAGGCGGGTGCCGTGCCAAACGATGTGGGGTTCATGGTGCCAGCTATCTGTTACTCGCAGCAGGTGCTCAATCTGCATCACCTTAAGGTTTTGAGTCAGGTGAATTAACCCCTGGGTGAAGCGGAGCAGGTGCTGTTCTTTTTCGACCATGTCCCAATCGAACCAGCTGATGGGGTTGTTTTGACAATAGGCGTTGTTGTTACCCTGCTGGCTGCGGCCAACCTCATCGCCCATTAACAACATGGGAGTGCCCTGGGCCATAAACAACAGGGTGAAGAAATTTTTGATTTGCCGCTGGCGCAGATGGTTGACTGCAGGATCTTGGGTCGGGCCTTCTATGCCGCAATTCCAGCTGTAGTTGTCGTTGGCACCGTCGCGGTTAAATTCACCGTTCGCCTGGTTATATTTGTGGTTATAGGATACTAAGTCGCTGAGGGTAAAGCCATCGTGGCAGGTGACAAAATGGATGCTGCGGTTGGGTTCCCGGTTGGGTTTTTGGTAAATGTCGGGGCTACCTAGAATGCGGGCGGCTAAAGCAGGTACCAGGCCAGCATCCCCTTTCACAAACTGACGCACCTGGTCGCGAAAGGGGCCGTTCCACTCTGCAAAGCGATCGCCGATGAAGCTGCCCACCTGGTATAGTCCGGCGGCGTCCCAGGCTTCGGCAATCAGTTTAGTACTGGCGAGGATGGGGTCTGATTCAATGTTCCAGAGAATGGGGGGATCTTCTAAGGGGACACCCGCCATATCCCGAGACATCACCGAAGCGAGGTCAAACCGAAAGCCATCCACATGCATATTGGCCACCCAATAGCGCAGACTATCGAGAATCATCCGACCCACCACCGCATGATTAGCGGCGATCGTGTTACCGCAGCCACTGTAGTTGGAGTAGTAAATGGGGTTATCTTCAAGCAGGTAATAGGTTTTGTTATCGATGCCCTTGAAGCTCAGGGTCGGTCCTTGGTGGTTGCCTTCGGCTGAGTGGTTAAAGACAACATCTAAAATCACCTCAATGCCGGCTCGATGCAAGGCTTTGACCATATCTCGAAACTCGTTCACCGGCCCTAGGGGGTCTTTGCGTGAGCTGTAGGCCCGGTGAGGGGCAAAAAAGCTAAGGGTGCTATAGCCCCAGTAGTTTTCTAACCCAGGGCGCACATCTTGGGGGTCAAACTGGTGAATGGGCAGGAGTTCTACCGCTGTCACCCCTAATTCCTGAAGATAGGGGATTTTGTCGATTATCCCAGCAAAGGTGCCCCGCTTGTCGGCGGGCAGATCTGACGAGGGGTGCCCGGTAAAGCCGCCCACATGCATTTCGTAAATGACACTTTTGGAATAGGGGATATTCAGGGGGCGATCGCCTTCCCAGTCATAGCCCCGGGTATCCACCACCACACTTTTTAGGGCGGTAGCGCAGTTGTCCCCAGGACCAATGGCGGCTTCGCGATCGTAACTGTCGTCACCAATAATCGCTTTCGCGTAGGGATCGAGCAGTACCTTAGTGGCATCAAACCGATGTCCTGCGGCGGGGTTAAACGGACCATGGACCCGAAACCCATAGACCTGTCCCGCCTTCAGTCCCGGTACAAACACATGCCAATAGTAGGAGGTGCGATTCCACTGGGGATCGAAGGAAATGACCCGGTTAGGTTGCCTAATATCAGCAGAGTCAAACAACAGTAGATCAACGCCGGTGGCGTATTTAGAGTAAAGGCAAAAGTTAACGCCAACCGCATAAATGGTGGCACCAAGAGGGTAGCTTTGGCCGGGAAGAACTTTGGGACTCATGAACAGGCTTGGACACTGGCTCCTAACTTTAACATTGCCCCCCAGGATGCAGAAGCATTGAATTTTACGGGAGTGCTATTTAAACTTACAGAACCTGGCGTAACCCCATGATCCGCTCAAAGCTGCCGGAGCCACATTCCTTTTCAAATTCCTGTTTGATCCAATCTGGGCGTTTCCCCAGCCGCTTGGCACTTTTTTGCAGATACTCAAAATACTCCAACATTTGCTGGGGGGTGGGACGGGGTCCCAAAATCGAGCCCAGGCACCAGGCATCCTGGGGCCAACGACCACAATGTTCCCAAAAAGAACGTTCAGCCCAGGTGGGGGCATTACGGCGTAGATAAGCCCGGCGCCGATGGCTGTGGAACAGTTCCACCAGGGTGGGGATATCGTTGATTTGGTGGGCCTGCTCGGCAGAGTAAATTTCCACCATGTCCTCCAGATTCAGGGGACGTTCAGTGATCCATTGGTGGCCGCAGTCAGGGCAGCGGGCCATAAACGACAGCACAATGCGCCCGCACTGAGGGCAGGGTTTGGTGGGGGCCGGCTTGCCCGCCCCACCGCCATCTTTTTTTACGGGTAGGTGGTAGTCTTTAATGTCTTCGGGAAAGCCTAAGCGCTCTAAGTTGCCCGCCTGGTCCAAAATGATGCCGTAGGGCTTGCCGGTCTGGGGTGAAATTCGCATCACCCGACCAATCTGTTGCAGGTGCAGAGCACTGGACTGGGTGGGTCGCAGCATCAGTCCCACCTCTACGCTGGGCTCATCAAAGCCAATGCTGATCACATTGCAGGAGGTGAGTATCAGGATTTTTTCGTTGCGTAAATCGCTATACATGCGCTGGCGCTCTTTGATCGGGGTGCCTCCTTCCACCGTGTCAGCAGAAATACCAGCAGCCCGAAATGCCTCAGCCACATGGCGGGCGTGCTCAATGTCTACGCAGAAGGCGATGGTGCGCTTGCCCGCACAGAGCCGCTGCCACTCTTTGACAATTTTGTCGATCAGTTCGGGGCGATCGCAGGCATTTTTCAGCCCCACTTCGTCATAGTCCCCCCGCACCGTTTTGACTTCCTTCAGGTTGGCGACCCCACCCGGCGGCATGCTGTAGTACTTCATCGGGGCCAGGTAGTTCATCTGCTGCAACTCACTGGGCACCGGGGAAGCCACCAGGGTATCCATGTAGTCCCCCAATTGCTCTTTGCCCAGGCGCTCCGGGGTGGCGGTCATCACCAGGTGTACCGCCTCAGGAAACGTCTTCAACACCGACTTGCCCACCTGGCTGAAGAGGGTAATGTGCCCCTCGTCAAAAAACACCACATCGGCGGGCCACTGCTTCCACCAGCGGCGCTTGCCCATGGTCTGAATGCTAGCGATCTGGATGGGGGCCTCGCGGTTCTCGTCCCACCCGGCTTTGATAAAGCCGCAGTGTAGCCCAAAGGATTTCATCTTGTCGTAGGTCTGGCCCACTAGCACATCCAGGTGCACCAAAAACATCAACCGCTTCCCCGCCGCTTCGGCATGGGCACAGATTTGGCCACTGATCACGGTCTTGCCAGCCCCAGTACCGGCCACGATGGCGATCCGCTTATGGCCCTGGTTAAGTTGGCGGTAGAGGTCGTTAATCAGATCAACTTGGTAAGGGCGGAGTTTGGGGGGCATGGGGTGATGGGGTGATGGGGTGTAGACGCGGAGCGGCTTCCCGCAGGGTAGGGGTGATGGGGGTGGGCTTGCAGTGAGCGGAGTCGAACTGGGAGTGGGGAAGGTTTTGAAGTTTGAATTTCGCCAATATATTGGTACTACTATATTGACCTGGGATCAAGGGCGGTGGGGGTTATCATGCGAATACGTGCTGAACCAGGGTGTACAGTCCCTGGAGCATCAGGTATGTGTTGAAACTTTGCAGTCTAGTCAGGGCGCTAAATCATGCAAACGCGAAAGCTGGGTAATACTGAGATTGAGATTACGCCGCTGATTTTTGGCACCTGGCAGGCGGGCAAGAAAGGCTGGGTGGGGGTAGAAGATCAGGCGGTGATTGAGGCCATGCAAGCGGCCTTTGAAGCAGGCATCACCACCTTTGACACGGCGGAGGTATATGGAGACGGTTATTCAGAAGAGTTAGTGGGTAAGGCTTTGGCGGGGGTGCGCGATCGCGTGGTTTTAGCCACGAAGGTATTTGCTAACCACCTGAAGGCGGACCAGGTGATCGCGGCCTGTGACGGATCCCTGCGGCGATTGCAGACCGATGTGATCGACCTGTACCAAATCCACTGGCCCTCGGGAGCGTTTAACAGCGAGATTGTGCCCCTTGGCGAAACCATGGCAGCCCTGAACCAGTTAAAACAGCAGGGTAAAATTCGAGCGATCGGCGTGTCGAACTTTTCTAAAGCCCAGCTGCAAGAGGCCATGCAGTATGGTCCCATTGACAGCTTGCAGCCGCCCTATTCGCTCTTTTGGCGAGGGGTGGAGACTGAATTACAGCCCTACTGCGTCGAGCACAACATCACCATCCTGGCCTACTCCGCGTTGGCCCAGGGGTTGCTGACCGGCAAGTTTGGCCCCAACCACCAGTTTCCCAAGGATGATATCCGCAGTCAGAATAAGCTGTTCCAGCCGCCCCTCTACGCCAAAGCCCAAGCGGCTCTAACCCAACTGCACCCGATCGCCGAACGGTACCACACCAGCTTAGGGAACCTGGCTCTGGCCTGGCTAATGGCCCAGCCCCAAACCACCGCGATCGTGGGAGCCCGCAACAGAGAGCAGGCCCAGGAAAATGCTAAAGCAGATGAGGTAGAGCTATCGGCGGCAGACTTGGCTGCCATCGATGCCATTGGCCGTACCGTCACCGACCACCTGGATGACAACCCCGTCATGTGGACCTTTAATGCTTAACCAAAAGCACCCTAGTCTGGTGGTATGTTGGGGGTCGCCAACTCGACGGAGCACTCGGACATGGTTGATTGGGCCGATAACTTGGGTCACTACCCTTACCCTTCCAGCCGACGGGTGGTGATGGGGTGCCGCCAGGCGGTAGCCACCAGTCAGCCCCTGGCGGCCCAGGCTGGCATGGAGATGTTCTGGGCTGGGGGTAATGCGGTGGATGCGGCCCTGGCCATGGCTATTGCTTTGACGGTGGTGGAACCGACGGCCAATGGTATCGGCTCCGATGCGTTTGCCTTGGTTTGGGATGGTCAACTCCATGGCCTGAATGGATCGGGAAAGAGTCCCCAACGGTTGACCCGAGAGCAGGTGGAGCAGGTAGGCCAGATGCCCCAGGTCGGTTGGCTGCCGGTGACCACGCCAGGGGCGGTGTCCACCTGGCGATCGCTGTCGGATCGCTGGGGAGCCTTACCCTTCGAGCAGTTATTTGCCCCCGCTATTGGTTACGCAGAAGCAGGATTTCCGGTCTCGCCCGAAACCGCCCGGGCCTGGCAGGCAGCGGCCCCACTATTGCTCAGCCAAACCGACCCAGCGATGCAGCCCTTTAAGGCGGTGTTCTTGCCTGGCGATCGCGCTCCCCGCCCTGGAGACATTTGGTCCAGTCCAGCCCATGGGGCCACCTTAAGGGAGATTGCGGCCACTGGCGGCGAGAGCTTTTACCAGGGGTCGTTGGCAGAACGCATGGCCACCTTTGCTGCAGAAGCCGGAGGTCTTTTGAGTCTGGAGGATCTATCCGCTCACCAACCTGAGTGGGTTGCACCCATTGGCACCCCCTACCGTGACCTGAGCGTGTGGGAAATTCCCCCCAATGGCCAGGGAATTACAGCTTTAATCGGTCTAAATATTCTGGAAGGAGTAGAGTTGGCTCGCTATCCTCGGGACTCGGTGGACAGCTATCACTGGCAGATCGAAGCGATGAAGCTGGCCTTTGCCGATGCCCAGGCCCATGTGGCTGACCCAGATTGGATGACCGTGACCCCGGCCCAACTTTTAGACAAGGCCTATGGGGCTGAGCGGCGGCGGTTGATCGGCGATCGCGCCCTAGTGGCCAATACTGGTCTGCAACAGGGGGGCACGGTCTATTTGGCGGCCGCTGACCAGGACCTGATGGTGTCGTTTATTCAATCGAATTACGAAGGGTTTGGCAGTGGGATACTGGTACCCGGTACTGGCATTGCCCTGCAAAATCGGGGGCGTGGCTTTAGTCTGCAAGCAGGGCATCCCAACCAGGTGGGGCCTGGCAAGCGGCCCTTCCACACCATCATTCCGGCTTTTTTGACCCAGGGCGATCGCCCCTTGGGGCCGATGGGGGTGATGGGCGGTCATATGCAACCCCAGGGGCATTTGCAGATGGTGGTGAATCTGGTGGACTATGCGATGAACCCCCAGGCCGCCTTGGATGCCCCCCGCTGGCAGTTTTTATCGGGACGGCAGGTGATCCTAGAGCCCACGGTTCCCCACAGTCTTGGATTGGCCCTAAGCGATCGCGGCCATCAGATTCAGCTGGGCTTAGAGCCCCATCTGTTTGGCAAAGGCCAGATGATTCTGCGCCATCGGGGCAGCTTGATCGCGGCATCGGAACCAAGGGCGGATGGGTTGGCGTTGGCTCGGTAGGGGGAGCGGGGGAGCGGGTAGTGGGGAATGGGGAGGTGAAGAGGTGGGGAGGTGATGGGTGGATGGGTGGTAGACGCGGAGCCCTGTTCGCGTTCCGAGGAAAAGCATTCCGAAGAAAAGCGGCTACGGGGGAGTAACGGAGTCGTTGGCGGAGCCTCCCCGGCGGGGAAAGGGGGGGAAGTGGGGTGTATTGCGACCCGCAGGATGGGGTGGATGGAAAAAAACGTAGGGCTTTGCCCGCGCGTAGCAGCAGCAGGAATGGGACAGGGGTTTCGTTCTTCCTTTTTCTTTTTTCGTTCTTCAGATGGGTAGGGGCAGGCCTGGGTGTTAAAACCGTTCTGTAGCGCCTAGGGCTTTGAGCATCGCTGTTTCTGGCTCTGAGAGGCCTGTGGCTCCCCAGATGTTTACCCCTTCGTAGGGGCGGTTAGGCCGCAGCACCTGTTGACAGGTGCCCTGATCTAGGGACCACAGGCGAATTTCATCATCTTGGCTGGCGCTGATCAGTCGAGTGCGATCGCCGCTCACCTGAACCTGCCAAATAGCTTGGCTGTGGCCTTTGAGCAGATACCACCGTTGATGGGGTTGCACAGCCCACACTGTCAAATCTGCCCCTTGGCTGGTGAAAGCCAGGATGTCACCCTTGGAGTTAATAGTCCCTCCATGTAGCCAATGCTCCGCCGGGGGTTGCCATTGCCCCAGTTGATCGCCCCTATCCAGGTCCCACCAGCGCAGGGTGCCGTCATGGCTAGCACTGGTGAGTTGCCCGCCATCGCTGCTCATCGCTAGGCTGTGGACCTGGCCCTGGTGCCCCAGTAAGATTTGATTTTGATTGCGGGGGGGCTGGGCTAAACTCAAAACCCGAATTGTGCCATCCCGATGGCCACTGAATAGGTATTGGCTATCTGGACTAAAGGCCAGGGCCGAGGGTGCCGCTGGATGCCCCTCCAGACTCGTGACTAGGCGGCCCGTGGACACCTCCCACAGCCGGATCACGGCATCGTCATGGGCACTGGCCAACCAGCGGTGATCACCACTAAACTGCAGCAGTGTGGCGGGTGCCGTCGACAGCACTTGGGGATCTGCACTAGCGGTGGTAGACCACAGGCGTATTGTGCGATCGTCAGCGCTGCTGGCCACGGCCATGCCATCTTCACTGATGGCCACCGCCTGAATCGCCCCAGTATGGCCCGTGAGCAGTTGGGGGCCGCTGATTCCGGTAGTGGTGAGGTGCCACAGCCGTAGGGGGGTATCCCTATGGCCAGTCAACAGTTGACCAGCCCCAAAGGCCCAGGTGCGCAAGGGGTGGGCCTGGCTGATTAAGCTACGTAAGCCATCGCCAGTTTCCGCACTCCAGAGTTTAACGGTGTAGTCACTACCGGTCACCAAGTAGCGGCTATCAGCACTAAAGGCCAGAGTCCAGACCGGTAGGCCCAAGCTGGGCAGGGTGTGGCACTCGGTGCGGCGGGGAATATCCCACAGGGTGACGGTAAAATCTTGGCGGCTACACACCAGGTAGCGACCATTGGGGCTGAGGGCCATGGCCAGCACGGCTTGACCATCGGCGGGCAACATCCAGCAAGGGCGGCCCGTTTTCAGATTCCAAAGGGTTAAGCCATGTTCGTCATAGCCTGCGGCGCAAGGGAGGGGGGCACAGGTGGGGTCTTCTGGATCGGGTAAAAAGCCAGCTGTACGCACCCAGCCAGTGGTACGGGCCTGAAACGGACAGATCAGGGTTTGGTGCGGCACATCCCACAGACAAGCGCGCTGGTCATCGCCACCGCTGATCAATTGGGTGCCAGTCGAGTCAAAGGCTAAGCTGTGAATGGCCCCCTGGTGGCCCTGCAACTTCCCCTGAATTAAGCCGGAAGCCACATCCCACAGGCAGATGCACCCTGTATCATCCCCTGAGGCTAGCTGACGACCGTCGGGGCTAAAGGCCAGAGCCCGCACGGCGGCACGATGCTCAAATAGACCGTCCCCCTGGTAACTCGTCTGCACGGGCCGCAGCCAGATTTGACCGGTCTCAGTCCCCACCGCTAGCACATCCCCCTGGGGACTAAAGGCAAGGGTATGGATAGCTGGGGATACCCCGTCGTCGAGCACCCTGAGCAGTCGCCCACGATATCGATCCCACAGCAGCAGGCGCCCCTCGTGGTCGCCGGTGGCTAGGTAGTGGATATTGGCGTGGGGGGAGCGATCGCCCACAGCACTAAAAGCGGCCACTGGGCTGCGCCCCAGGGCGGTGGCAAACACCGTATCTTTGAACTGCACTTGGCTGAGGTTGGCCCCCTGTAAGCTCACCCGGCGCAAGTCTCCCTGCCAAATGGCCAGGTTAGAAAGGTCGGTGCCACTTAGGCTGATACCCAACGCTTGGCAGAGGTGAATCAGGTTGCCCGCCCCATAGCCTGGCACCCCGACAGGAAGGGCTTGTCGCAGTCGGTACTCTTTGGCTGTGCGCTCCGCTGGAGAAGGATATCGCAGCTCCAGAGCTGCCACCAAGGGACGCAGTAGGGCTGCTCGTTGCTGTTCCTGCACCACTTCGCGGGCCGTCATGGTCACCAGCGGTAACCGGCAAAACCAGTCCAGTTGCTCGGTGTCTAGTTCCCGATCTAGACGCGATCGCAGATGGTGCAGTCCCCAGATCCGCACCATCGGCTGCAGTGCCAACACCATGGTTGAACTCTCATGCCCAGACACCCCGTGACCCAGGCCACGGCCCAGTAAGGACTGCACGGCCTCGGCCCCAATCGGGTCAACGGTAGCGGCCATCACTTCCGTCAGCGGGGCTGGAGCTTGAATCAGGATCAGCCAGTACAGCAGCCCTTGCTCTTCTGGGGTAAGGCGCTCGAACAGGTGATCGAGTCGCTGTTGAATCGAGGTCGGCAAAAAATCGGGTTCAGTGGCTAAAAATGGCTGAAGTTGCCCCTGGTACACGGCCTGTACCGTAGCCCCCAGTTCCCGGAGCAGCAGCGGGTTGCCGCCGTAGCGCTGGGTCAAGCTAGACCAGGCAGCGGCACTGCCCTTGACCGCTGCCGATGGGCTCAGGTAGGGGGCCATCACCGTAGGGGCCAGGTCACTGAGGTTCATTTCTCTGACCCGCAGGCTCAACCGCTGGGGCAGATCAGCGGGCCGTTCTCGGCTGATCAGCACCACACAACTTTGGTGGTCGCTGTCGGCCACCTGTTGCAGCCACTGTGCCAACCCTTCGGCCTCTGAGCTATAGGTACCGGCCATTTGCCTCGGCACAAACCCCTGCTCCAAGTTGTCGATCAGTACCAGACAGCGGCGGCGCTGCAACTGATCGATCAACGCCTCAGGGGTACCTGTAGAGACACTGGCGGTGTCAGGATCCAGCCAATTGCTAAGGGCTGGGACAACCAGGGGAGCAGGGGCCGATTTCCCCAGAGCCAGATAGCCGACTCTATCCAGCTGGGACTCCAGACGGGCCATGAGCTGGGCCGCCAGGGTGGTTTTACCACTGCCCATTAGCCCCCACAGCACAATTAATCGGCAGCGATCGCCCATCACCCATTGGCTCAGGGTCGAGAGTTCCGTTTGGCGGCCACAACAGTCTGTGATGTCAACTGGCGGCTGCGATCGCACTGGAGGTAAGCCAGGCGGGGCCATGGTTCTGCCCAGGCTCCCAGGCGTGGGGCCAGTATTGTCGTAGGCATCCTGCCGAGTTTGATTGGCCCACGTGCGCAACACGTTCTGGATATTGCGCTTGGTGACTTTAATCCCTGGCTGGTCAACGGCCACTGTCTGCGACAGCAACCGCCATAGTTTGGGGCCGACGTCTTTTTTTAAGTAGTCTTCGGTGTAGCCCACCGATGGGGCCGCCATAGCCGCGTAGGTCTGATTTTCCCAAGCGCCCTGCAACACCAGGCGCTCTACATCTTTGAGGGGTCTGCCCTGCCGCTCGAGCACTTTGTGATTAACAAGTGTGGCAATGTTCTCAAAGTTCATGGATCAGGCTAACCAGACGACCCCTAATACATTGAGGTTTAGTCTAGCCTGAATTTTCCAGAACTTTCACAGGCAGGCAGGCGGAAGGAGGCAGGCAGAAGCATGCCCTGAGCCTGTCGTTTCGCAAGCGACATGAAACGCGAAGCGCCTCCAAAGGAGGAAGGGGCAGAAGGCAGCCGTCCGACCCAGTGCTGCACACTGTGTCATAGACGTCAGCGCTGACGCTGCACTAGCACCAATACTACGGATCAAAAAAAAATTCCCCAACCAGAGGCCAGGGAATTAATCAGGGTGCATCTACCGTTTCATCATTCTCAAATCGCTAGACTAATCAGGATGGTTTGAACCTGATCT
>SLIY01000353.1 GCA_007135385.1 Leptolyngbyaceae cyanobacterium CSSed165cm_216 | reverse complement strand
CATGAATTCAGAGGTATTAAAGCGGTTGAAATTCACGTTTTAGTAACAATTGGCTGAAAAGTAGTCCAGGCAATGACCTCGGGCATTCAGCCAGTATTCCTACTGGTAGCATATTCGGCTGTGGCGTAGCCATTTCGGGGCCAGTCGTTCACGCAGCTTAATAGTCGGCGATAGGCTGGATCCCTGGATAAGGGATTAATAGTGGGTACCGGTTTGGCGGAAATGCACCGCAGTTTTGGCGTCATTATCTAGCACCTGCCCAGTATTGACGGTGGCATACACTAGCCAGTGGTCGCCGCACTCCATACGTTGAGCTACAGTACAGTCAAGATAGGCGATCGCGTCTTTTAGAATCGGTGCTCCATGGTCAGCCAAGGCAATATCAACCCCCTTAAACCGATCTTCCCCCGGGGAAAACGGTTTGAGGAAATGCTTCATCGGCCCTAAGTGTTTCCCCTCAGCCAAAATATTTAACACGAATGGACTACCGGGATACATCAAAGACTCAATGGCTCGATCCTTAGCCACGGCCACCGTAAAACCAGGGGGGGCAAAGGAAGCTTGAGAGATCCAAGACGCTAACATAGCGCTGGTTACATCCCCCTGGCGGGCTGTAACTACACCCAGAGAACCAACAATCCGTCCGATCGCCTGTTCTACCCCCGAGGCTGGGGTGCGGGGCTGCTTTGCTCGCTTAGCCTTTTTCAGTCCTTGGGCAAAGTCAGTCCCCACCTCTTCGCAGTATTTCAGGATGACATCTGTAGGCTTAAACTTAACTCGAATCGATTCAAACGCCAGGGAATAGCCACCATCTTTCAGCTTACGCTCGAGCAGATCAATGGCCTCCCCACTCCAACCAAAGGACCCAAAAACGCCAGCCGGTTGAGATTTAGAGGCGGTTGATAGCACAATGCCCAGGGCCGTTTGCATCTGCGTTGGAGCATGCCCCCCTAGGGTTGGCGACCCCATTAAAAAACCAGCAGACTGCTCCACAGCTTTTTTGATCTCTTCTGGATCCGCATGCTCGGCATTGATAGCTTCCACAGCTACCCCCGACTTTGTTACCCCCCTGGCCAAAGCTTGGGCCATCGTTGCCGTGTTGCCGTAGGCTGAAGCGTAGATTAAGGCCACCGATAAATCCTGGGCTGTTTGGGCCTGGCTCCACTGACGATAGCTCTGGAAAAGTTCTTTAGCACTATAACGCACAACTGGCCCATGGCCAGGGGCTAGCACCTGAAACGGAATCGTCTCTAACCGGTCAAGGGCAGCCAGTACCTGGCGCGTACCTGAGGCAAATAAACAATCAAAGTAGTAGCGACGATCATCGAGCAGGCTCTCCCAACCCAAATCAAACACTGCATCATCACAGCGATGGGCGCCAAAAAGCTTATCAGAGTACAATGCCTGAGCATAGGGATCAAAGGTGGCTAACCCCCCTGGATAGCGAGGAGTGGGAATGGGGACAAACTGCAGCTCGTGCCCCTGCCCTAGGTCTAAGCGATCATCGCTACTGCGAATCACCCGCACCCGGGGGGATGCTTCGGGCAATAAATCCTTGAGAGCCAAAGCCACTGGATTGGAGCAGATGATCGTAATATCTGGCAACCGTCTCAGCAGAATCTTTAAAGTTCCAACCCGGTTAGGGTTGATATGCCCAAGAATAATGAAAGCTAACTGATAGAGATCAATATGACGCTCTAGGGCGGTCAAGAACATCTCGCAGAAAGACTCCCCTGGGGGATCAACCAGGGCAGTGCGATCCGCTTGAATCAAATAGCTATTGGCCGTCGTGCCCCGTTCCAAGGCGTATTCAATCTCAAAGCGCAGTCGATTCCAACTGCGGCACCGCATCACCGTCGTGCCAGCAGCAATTTGATAGATTTGCACATCGCGAGGTTGAGATGTCATGGGAAAGCCACAGTGAGTACAGAGCAAAGCGGTTTAGGCCATTAGTCTGAAAGCCTACCGTCCCCCTAGACATGGATTCTCAAAGGTATACCTTTGGTCCCATGCCCTTCTAGAGAACACGAGCTGATCTTGAATCTTAAGTTATTTAGACTTTACACACTTATTCAGCTTTTATGAACCTGTTGTAAAAGGCACGACATCTGTCTACCCCCAATCTACGATAAATATACCGATTTTTTACCAAGGATATTATGTCACTCAGCACGTAACGCCGCCTTAGGCTATTTTTCCTAAAATCCTTGAACAACTCGCTAGGTTTTAAGGTTCATCAGGGTTTTCCAGGCCTACTACCTCTAGGGCACCTCGAAAAATACAAGCCTTATTGAAAATGGCAAGGAGAATCCAGTATTTCTAGACTCCAAAATTTCGCAATAAGGCAATTAATCGAGGTGCCCTCTAGGCATACTAAAAGGTCTTGTAGAAGGTCTTGTAGATAGAGTGCGGTGAGCTCCTATGATATGGTCTAGTTTCCCATCCTGGTCAGCCATTGAAAATCTAAATTTGCATGAAGGTCTTGAATAGAGATAGCAATATGGAGTCACAGTCTACCAAGTCCAGTTCAACATCAAACGCGGGGTCTGGCGATTCGCAGACGGTACCGGCTCAGGACGTCAAGCATCTCTATAAGCAGTTTCGTAAAGCTGCTCTGGAATCGACTGTTCGAGAGTTGCGAAAGCAGCAGTATGAGCATGTTCAAAGCCAGGTGGAAATTTTAAATATTCCCATCGACAATATTTCCGTAAGCGATTTCTTAGATCAACTAAAAGCAGGGGTTGTTTTTACGCCAAATGTTGATCACTTGATGAAACTCCAGAAAGATATTGATTTTGTAAGAGCTTACAGCCAGGCAGACTTTCGTGTTTGTGACAGTCAGGTGCTACTGCTTGCCTCAAAATTTCTCGGTACACCTATCGAAGCTAAGATCTCGGGTTCCGATCTCTTCCCTATGTTTTGTGAGCACCATCGCCACAATGAACATATAAAGATTTTCTTGCTGGGGGGCAAAGAGGGGGTGGCCCGCCAGGCCCAGTCCCGCATTAACCAACGCATTGGTCGCCAGATTATTGTGCAGGCTCACTCTCCTTCCTTTGGATTTGAACAGGATGAAGCAGAATGTGAAAAAATCCTTAACATGATTCGCCAATCCTCAGCTACTGTTCTAGTGGTTGGGGTTGGAGCCCCTAAACAGGAAAAGTGGATTGCTAAGCATAAGGATCAACTGCCTAACATTGATATTTTCCTAGCTGTGGGGGCTGCCATTGACTTTGAAGCTGGGCACAAGCCCCGCGCACCCGAGTTGGTTAGCCAGTTGGGGTTAGAGTGGTTATATCGGTTGGTGTCTGAGCCTAGACGCCTTTGGAAGCGCTATCTGCTGGATGACTTACCATTTCTATGGCTAATCTTAAAAGAGCGATTCATGCAACTATGGCGTAAACCAAAGGGGTCATAGGTGCTCTGCGGCGTATCTCCCCAGATATCCTAGGAGGTATTTCAGACCTAGGATTTTGTGGCACCTTAGAGAGACTACTCTCCTTGGCATCGGTCATGATTCCTGTTTCTGCTTCTGGCATTGCTCAGTCAGCCCTGTTGTCGGACCACTTATTGGCCTATTACCGACAGCTTATCGAAGCTCAGTTGACGATTGTGGACGTGGAAACAACGGGGTCGCGCGCGCGGGATGGGCGGGTGATCGAAATTGCGGTGATTCAGGGCTCTCTCAAGGCGGGGATCACTTATGAGACCAGCGTTATGGTCAATGCCAAGGTGCCTGTGCCTGCTATGATCACTCGACTAACCGGGATCACAACGGCGATGGTGCGTCAAGGGCAAACGGCAGAGTCGGTTTGGGCGGGGCTGCAACCACGACTTAACCAAGGCACCCTGACCGCTCATAACTTGGCCTTTGACTATAGCTTTATTCAATCGGAGTATGATCGCTTAGGAAAAATGTTCCAGCGCCCTGACCGCCAACAATTTTGTACGGTCCTGTTGTCTCGGCTACTGCTGGCAGATTTGCCGTCTCGCAGCTTACCTCAACTGGTTCAACATTTTGGCTTTGATGTGGGGCGATCGCATCGCGCCTTTGCAGACACGAAAGCCTGCTGGCTACTGGCCAATATGCTTCTCACCCAACTGGGAGAGTTGAGTGATAGTGCTCTGCGCCAACAATTTGCCCAGCAGTGGATTCCCCTGCGAGAGGCCACTAAGGCGTTTACCTGCACCAAGCGAGAGCTACAACAACAGTTGGAGCAACGAGGGTGTGAGTATCGTGCCTCCCGCCGCAGTAACCGGTATCTATATCGCCGTGGCGACCTTGAGGCGTTGTATCAAGAGCTTTATCCCCAGCAGTTGTTACTGAATCTATAGCTGATACCTATAGCATGAGGCAGGATGGTGCGATCGCACCATCCTGCCTTCCTAGCCATGATTCTGGCTAACATCTATGGCTGAAGCACTGACAGCTGGGGCTACATCATACCCATACCGCCCATGCCGCCCATGCCACCCATGCCGCCCATGCCACCCATGCCGCCCATGCCGGGATCACCAGCGGGGGGCTCAGGCTCAGGGATCTCAGCCACCAGAGCTTCAGTGGTCAGCACCATACCAGCAATCGAGGCCGCATCCTGCAGCGCGGAACGAACAACTTTAGCGGGGTCAATGATCCCAGCCTGGATCAAATCCTCGAAAGCACCGGTGAGGGCGTTGTAGCCGATGGGGAAACTCTGACTCTTCACTTTTTCCACCACCACATACCCCTCTTGGCCGGCGTTGTCGGCAATTTGTCGGAGGGGAGCTTCAATAGCTCGCATCACGATATCCACCCCGACCGCCTCTTCAGGATTATCCAGGGAACCCTTGAACCCATCGAGCTTGCTGGCTAAATGCAGTAGGGTAGCGCCGCCGCCAGGTACAATCCCTTCCTCTACAGCTGCCTTAGTAGCGCTGAGGGCATCTTCGATGCGCAGCTTGCGGTCTTTCAGTTCGGTTTCGGTCGCGGCCCCCACCTTAATCACGGCCACTCCGCCGGCCAGCTTCGCTAACCGCTCGGACAGCTTCTCTTTATCGTATTCAGAGTCGGTCAGTTCT
>SLIY01000332.1 GCA_007135385.1 Leptolyngbyaceae cyanobacterium CSSed165cm_216 | reverse complement strand
TAGCTGCTTCGTACTGGATTCCACGATACTTGAGAGTCATAATGTCGCCTCGCTTTGAAGAGTAACAGAGGCGCGTTCCTTCAGGGGGCTTCCCTTACTTCCGTCTCTTTGTAGAGAGATGAACGTTTTTTGTATCTGTAGTCATTGTTACCGTTTCTTCTCAGTCCGTCAATAGGTCGGTGTCATGGTTTGCTGAGATATCCAGGGCACGATTGTTCCGTTTAGAACGGAACTAAACCTACTATGTCAAAGGCTCAGGAAGGCTCAGGCGGTTTCTAACCAGTCAAAGATCTGCCCCAGCTCTTGAGTCGTGACAAACCCATACTGGTAAAGCACCATCGGCAGCAGGTTAGGGGCGTCCTGAGACTGCCGCAGGCCCAGCTCAATGGAGTTGGCGGATAACGCCAAGTGCCCCTGAAGAAACTCCAGGAGTCGTTCATGTTTGTTCATAACGCCCCTGTTTTCCGCAGCATCCTATAACAACACAGGCTTCTGAAACTTCGGACTGTAACGACGTAAAATCTTCACACTAGGTTGAGTAACCCGCAAGGTTAATGACAGGCGCACCTTACCGCTAGTGTTACAAACAGAGCGATGTACCAAATCATCAGTAAACAACAGAAACTCACCAGGCTGCAAAACCACCCGAATTGCTTTCTCTTCCAACTCCTCTGGCACTTCCAGAAAAGAATTACCGCTAAACGGATCAGTGATTTTCGGCACCAAATCCTGAGTCATAGCTTCATCATCAATAAACTCAAATCCATTAAACTCAGTCACTTCTGTTAAAGCTATATAAACACTAACCGTTTTCCCCGTTGGAGTGAGTAACTTCGGATAATAATCTCGATGCCAAAAAGGAATTAACTGTTGCGCTGGATAATTTACCCACAATTCAGAACGCCAAAGCGCAACTTCTTCACCCAAGTATTTTCGCAACTCTTTTAACAAGTTCTCATCTTGACAAAGTTGCCAAACAACAGAAGAATCGAGATGCCTTTCCATATGAAATTCCTGCTTAAATAGTTGCAACAGCAACAAAAAAGCAGATCCAAATTCCCCTTTGAGCAAAAAACCCAGTGAGTTTAAAATCGAGAGACGATCTGGCGATTTTGGCAAGACTTCTTGAAAAATCGTGTTCGCAATTTCCGTCATTTCTTGAGGTGTGAACCCCAGTCGATGTGATCCAACAATGTGATTATATTGACTATAGTTGGTAGCAGAAACTCTATTTTGAAAATTGCAACCAGTCCAGCATAAACTTTTTTCCCAAAGTTCTTTCGCCAGTCCCTCATCTTGCGCTAACTTCGGTAAAGACAGCTCTTGCGCCTGATGATCAAGGAATTTCCCACTCACCCCCTCCATCTCTTGAGCCATTGCACAAAACAAGCTGCCATAAGCTCCTTGCTCCGGTGAGATTCCCAAGCCTAAGAACTTACTAAGGCGATGTCCAACGGTAATATTGGAATGAACAAACCCAGGATGGACAGCGTTGACGGTAACATCAGTCTCCTTGAGTTGTCTTGTCAACTCAGCCGTTAACAATAACAGACAAAACTTAGAAGCTGTATATAGTTCTAAGAAATTCAGGGGTGTCTTTTTAACAAATAACTTCCACCTCAGCTCTTGAGCCTGCAAAGCTAAATCCGAAGCAACCATGATCACTCGACTCTGCTCCGACTGCTTCAGTTTGTCCAGCAGGAGATAAGTTAACAAAAAGTGTCCTAAATAGTTAGTCCCCCAAATCAGCTCAAACCCCTCTTGGGTTGTTCCCGATTTATTAAAGATGCCAGCATTATTCACCAAGACGTGAAGGGGAAGTTTCCTAGCTACAAATTGCCGAACAAACTCTCGAACTGATTCTAAAGAAGCAAGGTTCAGGGATAGAAACTCCACCTGGTTATTCCCACTACTTTGACGAATGTAGCTAACTGCTTTCGCTGCTTTTGTCTCAGAGCGACAAGCAAGAAACACATGATATCCCGCTTTCGCTAAACCCAGTGCCGTCATCAAGCCAACACCAGAGTTTCCACCTGTAACGATACAGACCTTGTTTGACATACTTGGTTTGAAGAGCGGTTGATACATTATCACTTAAAAGTAAAGATAGGGAATCCAGACAACTTCTCAAGACTCGCTGGTAAATTGGACGGTTTTGAGGGAGGTTGCCTGGATTGCCCTTGAGGGCACCCAAGTAGTAACTTTCAGTGTCAATAACGAGCTGACAGGTTTTTTTGTGCTGATGGCATCGAAGGCAATGATTACCCCCTTTAGCACGAGTTGCTCAATAAACTCTGGCAAGGCTTTGATTTCATTGGCTCTGCGGTCCACCTGATAGGGCTCCAGAATCAGACCCCGCTCCACCTGATAGGCCCTGACCAGCATAATCGCTGGATGAGGGGGAGAGTCAGGATGGTCGGTCTCGAGTTGATACGACCCCCGTGAGACCTTGCCTAGAGCTCCGCTCCGCCGAAGGCGTGCGACCGCTAAGGTGTCGCCGGGCCTTAGCTCAATGCCAAAGAATCGAGCTAAGGCCGCTAAATACTGCGCATAATCCCGCTTGAGGGGCACACGACGAAGGGTGCTGTAGGAGGAGAGGCGTTGCTTGAGCGGATTAAAGAGGGCAATTAGCTCACTGCGGTAGCTTTTAAGCCAGTCATCAATGGCCAGAAACCCACGATTAGCAGCCGTCATCGCCAGAGTAAAGAGCGCTAAGCACAGGGCCATGTGATGCCGTTGGCCAGAGGCTTTATGGACATCCGGCAGGTCAACGAAGGCTTCGAGGATCTCGAGGCGTTCCACAGCGGGCTCAGGCTTTGAGACGACAACAGTAGGAGGGGCCGTAGGGGGCAGACGCATAAACGCTAGGATTATTGGAATTAGCCTGAAACTCTAGCATCTTTAGGCTCCCTTGAGAATGAAATGGCCCTGCCTTTAATTAAGCCTTTTGGTCGATCAGCATCAAGAATTGGAATACATTTCAAGTGTGACTGACGGCTCTGAATTAAAAGCCTGGGACTGACCTACTGACTATTCCTCTTCCACCAACGCTTCATCCTCGTCTTCCACCTCAATCTCGACATCCGCCACCGCTACAGCAGGCCCGCCAATCTCTAGCTTCTCCCGCACCTGGGCCTCTACCGTCTTGGCAAACTCAGCATCCTCTAGCAGCCGCTGCACGGTATTGTCCCGGCCCTGGCCAATGTTGTCGCCGTCATAGCTGTACCAGGCCCCTTTACGGACAATCACCCCAGTCTGCTCCGCCAGGTCCACCAGACAACCCATGGTAGAAATGCCGTGGCCAAACAGGATATCAAACTCACCAATCCGAAAGGGGGGGGCCACCTTGTTCTTGGCCACCTTCACCTTGGCTCGGATGCCGTACTCTTCGGTGCCCTTCTTCAGGGTTTGGATACGGCGAATATCCAGGCGTACAGAGGCATAGAATTTAAGGGCATTACCGCCGGTGGTGACCTCCGGGTTGCCGTAGGAAATGCCAATCTTCTGGCGCAGTTGGTTCAAGAAAATCACCGTACAGTTCGACTTGCCGATACTACCGGTGATCTTCCGCAGGGCTTGGCTCATCAGTCGGGCTTGCAGGCCCACATGGGCATCCCCCATCTCCCCTTCAATCTCCGCTCGGGGCACCAGGGCCGCTACCGAGTCAATCACCACCACATCAATAGCTGAGGACCGCACCAGCTGATCCACCACCTCCAGACCCATCTCGCCAGTGTCGGGCTGGGAGACTAGCAGTTCCTCCACATTTACCCCCAGGGCGGCGGCATAGATTGGATCCAGGGCATGTTCAGCGTCCACAAAGGCGGCTACCCCCCCCAGCTTCTGCACCTCAGCCACGGCATGCAGGGCCACGGTGGTTTTACCCGAGCTTTCAGGGCCATAGATTTCAATCACTCGCCCCTTGGGAAGGCCACCGCCCAGGGCCAGATCCAGTGTCAGCGCCCCGGTGGGAATCGTCTCTACCTTCATCCGGGCGGCATCCCCCAGGCGCATAATCGCCCCTTTGCCAAAGTTGCGCTCGATCTGACCCAGCACCATCGTCAGCGCTTTTTCCTTCTCAACCTGTTCAGGTGACTTCTTGGGTGCGTCGTCTGCTTTGCTGCTTTTCCTGGCTGCCATGATTTCCTTGGTGATACAGAACAAGACCCCTGAAACCCAGCACAGTTGTCTTTAGAGAACTAGTTTAGTACACTTGTTCCAAATCGCAATAGGTAGTTATCCAGGCTGCACAGGATAACTGATAGCAAACCTCCCACCCAAAGGGGGTCCACCGTGACCAAGCAAACCGTAACTGAATTTATCGCCTTCCCCGATTGGATTGTGGCGGTGACCCACCAGCGCTCCACCGACTTTTGCTGCTGGGTGATTACCCCTGAACTGACGGCCCTGACCGATGGCGAAACCTACTCCACCAGCCAGGATGCCCTGGAGGCAGGCCGCAGTCTGGTGTATTGCTCCACGGGGCCACCGATTGACTTTAGCCGTTGCCGTCTTTACCAGGACTAACGCATCCCCTCAAAATAGTCCTGTCGCGTTATCTCCTTAGCCCATGGGTAAGGCACTTCTGGGGCTTTATGAGCCCATCAATACGCTCAAACCAGTGGACAAGGACATCTGGATCGTGGATGGCCCCATTGTCCAGATGGCCTTGTACGGCACCCACATCCCCTTCACCACCCGAATGACGATCATTCGCCTGGGCAACGGCGGGTTGTGGTGTCACTCCCCTACCGCACTAACGCCATCCCTTCAGGCTGAAATCGACAGCCTTGGCCCCGTCGAACATCTGGTATCGCCCAACCAGATCCACTACGCCCACATCCAAAGCTGGGCTGATGCTTACCCCCAGGCGATCGCCTGGGCATCCCCAGGGGTACGAGAGCGGGCGGCTAGCCAGCACAGCCCCACCACGTTCCACGCTGACCTAGGCGACACACCGCCACCCGACTGGGCCACAGAGATTGATCAGGTAATCGTTCGCGGCAGTCGGTTTATGGATGAAGTGATGTTCTTCCACCGGCAGAGCCAGACGCTGATCTTGAC
>SLIY01000182.1 GCA_007135385.1 Leptolyngbyaceae cyanobacterium CSSed165cm_216 | reverse complement strand
GTCAGAAGTGGTTGGATTACGTCCAGTCGAACCGAGCCTGGCTAACCCTGCAAATGCAGCAGACCTCGGTGCGTACCCCAGATGGGGGGCGGCGTCCGTCTTCGTTTTTGGTGCTGGGGGTAGTCAACGCCCTGGAACCCAAACTGTCGAACTTGATGGTGCCTTTCTACCAACTCAACTCTGACGAAGATGCGTTAGTGGAGGTCTTGGGACTCAACTTTGACCCCGAGCTGGTGCTGGATAACAGCGACATGCCCCAAACCATTGACGCCAATGACGATCACCCGTTGCTGCCAGATTCCCCCGATATGTAGGTCGGTTTTCTGGTTTAATCAATCTCTGGACATGAGGTTGGTAAACCCCGCCCGAGGCATCTGTGAACAGCAAACAACTGCGGCGATCGCTCAAAGTCAAATGGTTAACCTACTACCGGGACAACCGCGAGTGGATCGACAATCTGGGTATTTGGGTCACCAGTGACGGGCAGCGGCGACCCTCATCGGGTTTCATTCTAGGGGTCTTGTCTACCCTAGAACCCGATTTAAATAGCCTGCTGCCGCTGGTGGTGGATTTAAGCAGCAACCCCGACCGAATTATTGCGGTCCTGGGTTTAAATATCAGTCCGGCTCAAGAACTAAAAGCTCTGGAAAAGGCACAACGGATGTTGCCCGGTAGTGACCAACCCGAGGCAACCCTAGCGTCATCGCAGCCTAAGGTGATTGAGCCAGTCAAAGCCTCCCCGTACGATGACGACGCTTGTACCGGTGTCGGTGGCCGAGAGGATGATAGACCCAGGACATAATGTCCTTCACATAGGGAGATCCCCTGCTATGACTTTGGCCCAAACCCAACCCCAAGCCCTGGAATTTGACTGCGATACTGGCAATTACCATACCTTTTGCCCGATCAGCTGTGTGGCCTGGCTGTACCAAAAAATTGAAGACAGCTTTTTCCTGGTGATTGGCACTAAGACCTGTGGCTACTTTTTGCAAAATGCCATGGGGGTGATGATTTTTGCTGAACCCCGCTACGCCATGGCCGAGCTAGAAGAAGCTGATATTTCGGCTCAGCTGAATGACTATGAAGAACTGAAGCGGCTGTGTGAGGGGATTAAGCGCGATCGCAACCCCTCTGTGATCGTCTGGATTGGCACCTGCACCACCGAAATCATCAAAATGGACCTGGAGGGTCTGGCCCCCAAACTAGAGGCCGAAATCGGCATTCCCATCGTTGTCGCCCGGGCCAACGGCCTCGACTATGCCTTCACCCAGGGGGAAGACACGGTGCTTGCCGCCATGGCCCACCGCTGCCCCACCGCCGATCAAGTCACCAGCGTCGAAGAAAAAGCAGAACGCAACAGCATTCAAAAACTGCTGAGCTTTGGCCGCAAAAAAGAGGATGTCGCCGCCGAAGAAAGCGAATACCATGATCACCCACCCCTGGTGCTGTTCGGCTCCGTGCCCGACCCCATCGTCACCCAAATCACCCTAGAGCTGAAAAAGCAGGGGATTCGCGTCGATGGCTGGCTGCCCGCCAAGCGCTACACCGAGCTACCGGTGATCGACGAAGGCTACTACGTTGCCGGTATCAACCCCTTCCTCTCCCGCACCGCCACCACCCTGATGCGCCGCCGCAAGTGCAAGCTGATTGGTGCCCCCTTCCCCATCGGCCCCGACGGCACCCGTGCCTGGATTGAGAAAATCTGCTCGGTCTTCGGCATCGAACCCCAAGGACTGGAGGAACGGGAAGCTAAAATTTGGGAGTCGGTAGAAGACTACCTGCAGCTGATTCGCGGCAAGTCCGTCTATTTCATGGGTGACAACCTGCTGGAAATCTCCCTGGCCCGCTTCCTCACCCGCTGCGGCATGACCGTGCAGGAAATCGGCATCCCCTACATGGACAAGCGCTACCAGGCGGCGGAGTTAGCTCTGCTGGAGAAAACCTGCAATGAAATGGGCACACCCCTGCCGAAAATCACCGAAAAGCCCGACAACTACAACCAGCTTATCCGCATCCAAGAACTGCACCCGGATCTGGTGATCACGGGCATGGCCCACGCCAACCCCCTGGAGGCGCGCGGCATTAGCACCAAGTGGTCGGTGGAGTTTACCTTCGCCCAAATCCACGGCTTCACCAACGCCCGCGACATCCTGGAGCTGGTGACGCGCCCCCTGCGCCGCAACACCAACCTCAAAGACCTCGGCTGGGAGAAGCTGGTGAAGGAAAAAGCGAAAGTGTAGGTAGCAGGGGTAGATCCCAGGGTTCTTTGAGAACCCTGGGATCTTTTTACGCCGCAAACATTTTGCCGAAGGTGGGATGCCTTACAGCCAGATCCCAGGGTTTTTGAAAAACCCTGGGATCTTTTTACGCCAAACATTCTGCTGATAGTAGGGAACTCTAAAAGTGGATCTCCTCACCTCGACCAGCTATGCCGCGCCGAAAAGTAGCCTTCTTGCCAGGGCATTACTACCACCTCTACAACCGAGGCAATAATCACCAGACTATCTTCTTTGATCGTGAGAACTACCTCTTCTTTCTGCGGCAGTTTCGGCACCATGTGGCAGCAGAGACCGCTGATATGCTGGCCTATTGCCTGATGCCAAACCACTACCATTTCCTAGTTAATCTGCGAGGCGAAGCTCTGTCAGAGCAGATGGGGCGACTTTCGCTGTCATACACGAAGGCGATCAACAAGCGATTTCAACGCTCTGGGGTCTTATTTCAGGGGCCGTTTCAGTCGATCCATGTGGATGAAGAGGCGTATCTGCTCAATCTGTCTCGGTACATCCATCTGAACCCGGTGAAGGCTGGGCTGGTGCAGAGAGCGGAAGATTGGGAGTTTTCCAGCTATCAGGAGTATGTTGAATTGCGCCGGGGAACGCTGCCTCAGTATCGAGCGTTGCAACAGCAGGTGGGTGGCTCAACAGCGTATAAAGCCTTTGTAGAATTTGATGCCGTTCTCATGCCGATAGCGATACGGAGTCTGATGCTGGATGAATAAAGACCTAGATCCCAGGGTTCTTAAAGAACCCTGGGATCTTTAGATGGCGCTCAGATCGCAGCTGATCGCACCCCTGGAGCACCTGCCTTTGATAGCGATCTGTCCACAATCCAAGACTCAGGCACACCGAGCAGGTTGTAGTCTTCGATTTTGCAGGCGCAGTCTTTCCATCAATTCAGTGGCAGGATATTGCTATGGCGCGTTCTAGGTCTTAAAAAAACAAAGAAATGTAAACAGCCTGATTTCAATATAAATGTCCGGTTTGGCTTGATGGACTCAGTATTAGAGATCAGTGAAGTTGCTAAGCGGATGTTGTCTCTAGGTAAGTTTTCGGGAAATGTAATAGAGAGCAGCTTTAAATCTGGTAGCTCCTGTAAAGGCGACGGGATCAATAGAATTAACTTAAAGGTGGAGACGCCCAATATGACCAGTCCACAACCTTCCAAAGGCCGAGCCAATCTACAACTCGCAATCTGGAATAAACAAGCTGAGGCTTCGACTAGCGAACAACTGTATATCAGAATACAAAAGCTTGGTTTGCCAGAGGAAATAGTGGCTAGGCTTCATGACTTAATCCTAAAAGTGCAGCAAGTCGCAGGAAAGGTCATTCATATCGGGAAAATAATCCTGATCAAACTGCTGGAATTTGTCGAAGAACATTTCTTCTTGGTTGCTGGAGCAGGAATTGGTGCTGTGTTAGGTGCTGCGTTGGCAGGGCTAATTACCTCAATTCCGATTGTTGGGCAACTCTTGGCCCCTATAGCAACTGCCTTAGGATTAACGGTCACTGCTTTAGGAGCAATTGCAGGAAACGAACTAGACAAAGCTATTCCCAATTTTGGCAAAAGCCTTGTTGACACAGCCAAGGAATTCTTCAATCTTTTTGCGAGCATCCTGAGCGCAATTTTTGATGATCAGCAGTCAATCACCTCTATTGCCTAAACTTCACGTCACTGTAAGGTGTAACCAGAATGGCAGAATCAAAAAAGCCTAGTAAGAAAGATATCCTTGAAGCAATCGACAAGCTTGAAAAGAATCCTAATGCCCGTACCAAAATCCTTGGGGAGATGGGTGTGACAGGGATAGGAGCCGCTGGAGTTGGAGCATTAGCTGCTTTTTTGGGGGCTAGCACAGCTCCTATCCCAATAATTACCGCACTTACAGGAGTTGGAATGGTTGTCACGGCTCCAGTAACCTTAGTGACTGGTGCTGCGGTCGCCGGAGGTGCTGCTGCTTATGGGTTGACGAAATTGTTGACCAGTGGGGCATACGATAAGGGTAAGCAGGAAGAAATCAAGCAAAAGCTTAAGGATCAATTTAAAGAGCTTGAAGTGGAAGAGCAAAAAACAAGCTTAACTGATGAAAACAAAAACTCCTTCTTCTCCTTCCTTAAAAAGCCTCTCAAACTCGATCTGATTACTGCTGAGCAAGCTCAAGAGTTGATGATCTTGGTCGAAAATGGTCATATGACTCTAGAAGAGGCATATGGCTTGCTTGATGGAATCTTCCAAGAAATAGTTGACACGAAATAATCTTAAAAGATCAAGATCTGTGCATTCATTTGTCCGATTTTAATGGGGAAATTGAATTAGAGATTTTGAAGGAACCTGTTGAATATGGCGAAAAAATTAAGGCAGGGGCAGCGAATTCTTATCGCTCCTGGCATAGAAGGTTGGATTGATGGTGATGGAAATCCAAGAATCCAAGACATCAGAAAAGATTCCTTTGGAGAAGATCTAGATCCACGTAGTATTGAGACTAAAATCCTCATTTACGAGCGGCAAGTTAAAGAATGGTTCTTAATACCTGCCCTTCATCTCTCTTGCCAGAAAGACGGAGGATTCTTATCTCTCATGGCGGGATGTTCTTACATTGAAGGATACATCCAGAATTTCGAGGGCAAATCTAGTAAGAACGGATCAAGAAAATATTTCGTGGAAGGCTTTAAGGCCATCTTTGGGCACTGGTTTGTTAAAGTAGGAGAGCCTCAAAACCTCTGGAATTGAGCAATTCAGCCATCGATATGGGGCGAGTCGTGAAGCCCATCGCCATCGCCGGGGTGGTCTTCGCACCCAACCCC
>SLIY01000140.1 GCA_007135385.1 Leptolyngbyaceae cyanobacterium CSSed165cm_216 | reverse complement strand
GTGATGGTTGTTACCGAGGCAGAACGAGGCTCGGCATCAAACACTGACATTTCTCCAAAGCAGTCGTCTTGCGTCAGCTGGGCCACCTGTTGCCCCTGAATGTGCACGCTCACCCGGCCAGATACCACAATATACATAGACCGACCCTCGTGACCTTCGGTGATGATGGTGTAGTTAGCCTCGAAGAGGACTTCGTCCATGACTGAGGCCAGGCGCACCAAAAAGTCATCCCTAAGTTCTTTGAAAATAGGTACGTTGCGGATAAAAAGCAAACGATCAACGCTGGTCAGCATGGAATGGTAAGGCGCGATAAGAACGAAGAGCGTAGTCAAGGCCCAGTCATGACAGAAGGGCAAGCATCTCAGGCACTACCGACTCGGTTTAGGGTCATACCCTTGCAGCAACGCCTGAACTTGATGGGCGACAATCGGATTAGGATCAGTGGCCATCATTGGTAGCAGGTCTTTTAGGGCTCTAGGGGAAGCGACGTTGAGATAGGTTAGCACAGCCTCGCGGACAAAGCCGGTGGGATGCTGTAGCGACGCAATCGTATGCTCTGCAGTCATATTCCAATGGTGCACTCTGGCGACGTGGAAGCAGCAAGCTAGGGTCCAATCTGACAGAAAATTACGTAGATCTAGCAATTGGCGCAGACGGTCTTTAGGGTATGAGGGCTGATAGGCAATTAGATCCGTGGCAGCGGCCAGGCACTTGAGTTTTTCTGCGTCCGGCTGGCGATCAAGCAGAATTAGTATCGAACGCTTGCTGGCAATATCCAGCGTGTTATCTAAAATTTCTAGACCTCTAGCCCAGCTACCCACTGAGCCATTGAGGCTAACCTGAGCCGCCTGGATAGCATTCACCGGGGACACAAAGCGTAACAACATAAACAGCCGTTCAATGGAGTCAACCTGCTGGGAGGCTAGGGCATTGCGGAGCAGGTCTGCTTCCGGGGCAGAGACCGTGGCCAAATCAATTTTGGCCGCTAAAATCTGACCGACAAAGGCGATTTCGGTATTCAGCAGATCTTCAATACCGTTGCGCCCCAACAGTTGATCCAAAGCTTCGTCAATGATGGCGGAGCGCTTTACCCCGGTCTCTTGGTACAAACTCAGCAAAATGCGCAGAATATGGCGACGGGTTAGCCCCCAGCTGGTGATCAGATTGCGAATTAAAATCTCTAGGGCGGGCAGGGTGCCGATGTTACCAATCACCTGCCAGGCCTGGAGGCGCATGGGTTCTGGCTTATACTGATCGAGGGCTAAGGTTTCGAGCATGGGTAGCGCTTCGTTGCCCAAACGGGTCAGTGCGGCTACAGCCGCATCGCGGGTGGACTTGTATTGCAGTGCCTTAAGTAAGGACGGGTAATACTTTTTGTACTGGGTGGCTGCGATCGCCTCCAGTAAGGCCCGTCGTACCCTCAGGGAGGTATCTTGCAACAACTCATCAATATAGATGCTGAGGGATTCCATATAGTCAGCATCCCCCAGGGCACGACAGCCCATCACCCGTTCTCGCTCCTGGTCGTGAATCAGCATTTTGCGCAGGGTGGCTGTGGCCTCGGCTCGTTCCCGAGAATTACCGCGCCGCAACATTAGGGAAGCCGCCGTGCCGCGCACCGCCGCATCGACCTGGGGGGATAAATAAGAGCGAAGTTCGTTGATGTCGCAGTGGTCCTGGGCCAACCAGGTATAGCGCAAGGCCAAAGCTAACACGTCTGGTTTTTGGTTGGGGACAGTTAGTAGAGGGCGTAGCTGGTCCAAATAGTCTGGATTGGGGTACTCCAGCATGGCCTCTAAACTTTGGCGGCATAGGGCTGGGGAAAAGGTCGCTAGCCGGGGGGCTAGAATCTCGCCAATGTTTTTGCGGTCAATATGACATAGCAGCTCAATGCAAGACCGCTTATCTGCTTCTGAGCTAGGCTTTTCCAATTGTTCCACAAACGCTCGCTTCAGCACCCGCAAATTAGCATCGGAGAAGGTGAGTAAGCCCCGCTCAGCACTACTCACGAGTAGGCCCAGGTAGCGCGATCGCAGCAGCAGCATAATCACAAACCAGACAATAGCCGCCACCACCGTACCCAGCAAAAACAAGCGAGCCTGAGCATTAGGTTCGACCAAGCCAATCCGGTTGCAAACGGCAATGGTGACCAAAATGGCGATCCCGGTTCCCCCCATGGATAGGGGTTCGGCAATGCCTCCCACCAGGGACTGGACGGTACTGCGCACCTGATCTGGGATCGGCTGAAACAGGATTGGGCGAGTGGTAGCCACCAGGGTATAGCGCAACCATTCATCAAAAAACTTGAGGGTGATCAGGCCCAAAAACAACACTGAGGGGCCAATCAGGGCTGGGTAACTCAGCACTAGGGTTATCAGCCCTAGCACCACAATCGTGAAGGGCAACAGTAAGGTGACTCGAAACACCCCTTGCCGCTCGATCAACCGGCTAGAGGTAAACCACTGGGTAAATAGCTCGATCAGCCCTAGCAAACCACTGAAAAAGCCCAGAAAAGCTGCGATCTGAGCAATATTCAAAGAGCTTTCCAACTGATTCAGAAACTGAAACTCGATCGAAAACAGCAGCATCTGGGCCAGCACAAAGAAGGAAAACAGCAGCACCACATACTGGGCCATGGCCCCCTTCAGCCGTTGCTTGATCTGGTAGTTTTCCACGTTCTCAGCTTGGCGCTTCGGAGAATCAGGAAAGGCATGTTCATAATTGCGGCTGAGATACAACAAAATCCCTGCCCCGATCACCATCACCCCAAAGGCCATCAGCATCACATTCTGCAAGCCAATCAGTGACAACAGAAAGTACACTGAAAAGCCACTAATCACATCAGCGACCAGGTTGCCACTGCTAATAATCGGGAAGGCCCGCTTGATCTCGCGAATATTAAACAGCTGGTTGGCCGTCACCGACAGATTAAGGTCATTCAGGCTGTAGATCGCCTCAATCCACAGCCGTAGGGAAAATACCATCAGCCCCGCTAGCCAAGGTACCGTCAACCCCCAGCGAAAGATTAAGATCGGGGCCGCCATCATTAGCGCAATCACCACAATCACCCAGCGTAGGGGAAAGAGCCGTTGTAACCACGAGTAAATCGTGCTTAGCCCTAATCCCACCCCAGCACTGAAAATATAGATCCAGGGCAGGTTTGCCGCCCCGTAGGCATCCAAGAACAGCGCTGCCGAACTCACCTCCAACCACAGGATCCCCATGGAGGTAGCCGTGTAGAACGCAAACATCAGCAGCGTCCGCTCTTCCTCTCCGGGGCGCAAGTTGATCAGATTCAGAAACCATCCCTTGATGGTCCGACGGTCGTCAATCGGTCTAGACAAGCTCATGCAGCAGGATTAGCGACGGCTGATGCCTATCAGGATACCCAAGGCTATCCCTTTGAACTTAGATTTTAATCAGCAATCCGTCTCTATCTAGACCAATATCTGGGCCAAGCTGTCCTCACATATCTCTGATGAAAATGCATTACAGCCCCATCTTCAGGCAAAATTTCGATATACCATAAAGGTTTGTCAGCCTAACTTAGGTCGAGCCTGCCCAGGTCGAGGCCTGCCACCGTTTTTTACTCCGCATGTCCTATGGTTAATACTACCAGCGCTCTTAACACTGCTCTTGCCCTCCAGTCCATGAAGCATACCCTATCTGTACTGGTCGAAGACGAAGCTGGAGTACTCACCCGCATTGCCGGGTTATTTGCCCGGCGCGGGTTCAACATTGAAAGCTTAGCCGTAGGTCCAGCCGAAAAGTCAGGGGTGTCCCGGATTACCATGGTGGTGCCCGGTGACGACGCTGTGATTGAGCAACTCACGAAACAGCTTTACAAGCTGATCAATGTGATTAAGGTCAACGACATCACTGACGTTCCCTGTGTCGAGCGAGAACTGATGTTGTTGAAAGTGAATGCCACCAGTGCAAATCGCTCTGAGATTATTGAATTTGCCCAAATCTTTCGAGCCCGGGTCGTGGATGTGGCCGAAGACTCCCTTACCTTAGAGGTGGTAGGGGATCCTGGCAAAATGGTGGCCATTGTGCAGGTGCTAAATCGCTTTGGCCTACGGGAAATTGCCCGCACTGGCAAGATTGCCCTACCCCGTGAATCAGGGGTTAATACTGAATACCTGAAGTCTTTGGAACGCAAGTTTCAGTAGCCAGGACTGGTCCTGCCTCGGAGCGCCTGCTCCCTGACTAAGGGTGAGCAGTTTGGTTGGGCGCGGCGATCGCGCCCAACCAAACTGATTTAAGCTTGATAGACCCCTAGTGCGTTCGTAAGCACTCCATCGCATCCATAAAATCCTATGTCTTCTCAAACTACGATTCCCGTTGTTGTCAACGGTGCCTGCGGCAAAATGGGCCGCGAAGTGATCAAGGCAGTTTCCCAAGCCGAGGATATGACCCTGGTTGGGGCGATCGACAGAAATCCGGCCTTGCTAGGCCAGGATATCGGGGAGGTGATTGGCGGCCAACCCTTGGAAGTGCCAGTGATGAACGACCTGGAAGCAACCCTGGTGATGGCTCAAAGTCAGGGACTGGCGGTGATGGTTGATTTTACCCACCCTGCCAGCGTATACGAGTCAGTACGGGCGGCCATTGCCTATGGGGTGCGCCCAGTGGTGGGCACCACCGGCCTCAGCAATGAGCAAATCTATGACCTGGCTGAGTTCGCCGAAAAAGCTAGCATTGGCTGTTTGATTGTGCCCAACTTCTCCATTGGGGTGGTGCTGATGCAGCAGGCGGCCCAACAAGCGGCCCAATACTTCGACCATGTGGAAATTATTGAACTACACCACAACCAAAAAGCCGATGCCCCCAGCGGCACGGCCGTCCAAACCGCCCAAATGTTGGCGGAGGCCCAAAAACAGTTCAATCCGCCGCTGGTGCAAGAAACTGAGACCATTCAGGGCTCTCGGGGCGGCACTACCCCAGAAGGCATCAATATTCATAGCGTTCGCCTACCCGGCTTGATTGCCCACCAGGAAATCTTGTTTGGTTCCCCTGGCCAGATCTATACTCTGCGCCACGACACCAGCGATCGCGCCAGCTTTATGCCCGGGGTACTGCTCTGTATCCGCCGGGTGATGCCGT